>DYRK01000488.1 GCA_020718785.1 Desulfatirhabdium butyrativorans
TCAAATCGTTTCTTTTGCCGACACAGACATAAAACGGCTTGCAAAGCCGTTTTACTGTAAAACGATTTTTCAAATCGTTTCTCAAGCGGAACAGAAACAAACGGCTTGCAAAGCCGTTTTACTGTAAAACGATTTTTCAAATCGTTTCTCAAGCGGAACAGAAACAAACGGCTTGCAAAGCCGTTTTACTGTAAAACGATTTTTCAAATCGTTTCTCAAGCGGAACAGAAACAAACGGCTTGCAAAGCCGTTTTACAGTAAAACGATTTTTCAAATCGTTTTAATAAGTTGTTTTAATGAATTAGATATGAAACTATTGAAAAATTGCCTTGTGTATCGCAGAAATTTGCCACATATCCAAACGCCCGGAGCAGCATTGTTTGTCAATTTCCGGCTGGCAGGCTCTTTACCTCGGCATGTGATTGAAAAATTGATGCAGAAAAGCAGGGGGTCTGAAAAAAGGCTTCAAGAAATAACTGATCCGCAGAAACGTCCTGAAGAAGCATACCTTGAACAGCGACGGCAATTCGGTCGGTGGGATATGGCTTTGGCTCAGAGTAAATCCGGGCAGTTTTGGCTACGAGAGCCTGAAGTTGCTCAGATTGTCGCGGACGGTCTGCATTATCTCGATCAACGGGTTTACACATTGGACACTTATTGCATCATGCCCAATCATGTTCATATTGTTTTCAAGCCGTTAAAAAACGAGGACGGCTTATACCATGCCTTGCCGTCCATTATGCACTCGCTCAAACGGCATACAGCGAGGGAAGCCAATAAAATTCTGAAGCGTAACGGACGGTTCTGGGAAAATGAAAGTTATGATCATGTTGTACGCGATGAATCGGAATTAGGACGGATTGTACGATATGTTATCTATAATCCGGTGAAGGCAGGGTTGGTTGAGACATGGGATGCGTGGTCATGGACTTATTGTAAAAATTTGTCATAAAACGGCTTGCAAAGCCGTTTTACAGTAAAACGATTTTTCAAATCGTTTCAGCGGTATAAAGACAAACGGCTTGCAAAGCCGTTTTACAGTAAAACGATTTTTCAAATCGTTTCAGCGGTATAAAGACAAACGGCTTGCAAAGCCGTTTTACTGTAAAACGATTTTGCAAATCGTTTCTCAGGCAAAATAAAGACAAAAACGGCTTGCAAAGCCGTTTTACAGTAAAACTATTTTGTCCACTCCTCCGCCCCCGTCGGAGGGTGGAATACTGTTTTTCGGGGCATCGGCTCAAATTGTAATTTTGTTTTGTATAACCATATAACTTTTTAAATAACGGGGGGGGGGGGGTGATTTATGATGAAAAATGATAACTTAGATAATAGCCTTTCTGAGCTTCGTCAGGAGGTGGAAAAAAAAGTCAGCGAACAGGGAAACAGGTTTGCGGAACTCCCGGAAATCTCACATGAAGAAATGCGCCGCAGGGTTCATGAACTCCGGGTACATCAGATAGAACTGGAAATGCAGAACGAGGAATTACGCAGTCTGCGGAACGAACTCGAATCTGAACGGGATAAGTATTGCGACCTGTATGACTTCGCGCCGGTAGGCTATTTTACAATTGACACAAACGGCGGAATTCAGGAAGCCAATCTCACGGGAGCCTCGTTTCTTGGCGAGGAAAGACGCCGGCTGTTCGGGACATCTTTTTACCGCTTCATTCTCAAAGAAGATCATGATCTTTTCTACAGGCATCAGCAGCTTGTTTCAAAGACAGAAGGAAGTCAGACATGCGAACTCAGAATGAAAAAAAAAGACGGGGTTCAGTTTCATGCCCGGCTGAAAAGCCTTGCGGTTCCGAGCGGCAAAGGGAATTTCATCCGGACAGTCGTCAGCGATATCAGTGAACAGATGCGGATGGAATCCCGGCTTCGTCATGCCCATAAAATGCAGGCATTGGGAATCATGGCCGGCGGCTTTGCCCATGAATTCAACAATGCTCTTTTTCCCATCATGGGATACACCGAGATGGCGATTTCCGATTTGCCTGAAAACAGCGAGACACGGCGGTATCTGGAAAAGTCTCTCACCCAGACACACCGCGCAAAAGATCTGATTCAGCAGATACTCAACTTCAGCTATCAGACGGATCCCTGCGACATTCCGTTTGAAATTCAGTCCGGCATAAAAAACACGGTCAAAATGCTGAGAACCATGATGCCGGAAAACATCGAGTTCTGTGAGTACATTGCGGAAAACTGCGGAACTGTCGCAGGGAATCCCGACAATATTCCTCAGATACTGATAAACCTCTGTACCAATGCCTGCCATGCCATGGAAAATAAGGGCGGGAAACTGAACGTGAATGCGGAACCCGTCTGTTTCGGACCGGATGCCATACCGGAAGATACAGAACTGAAGCCGGGAAGATATATCAGGCTGACCGTCAGCGATACGGGCTGCGGCATTGATCCTGAAATTACAGGACGGATTTTCGACCCCTATTTTACTACCAAAGAAGTCGGCAAGGGAAGCGGTCTGGGGCTTGCGATTGTTCACGGGCTTGTCAGACAGCACCGAGGGGCAATAACTGTAAACAGCGGGCTGAGGAAAGGAACTACGGTTCATGTGTATCTGCCGGTGAGCGAAACCGAGGTATTTTCAAAACCCGAATCCTCTTTTGAAAAGATTCCGGGCGGCAATGAACGTATTCTGCTGGTGGATGACGAACCCATGCTGGTCAGCATGTATCAGAAACTGCTGGAAAAATTAGGATATAAGGTGACAGCGTTTATCGGGAGTCATGAGACATTGGAAGCTTTCCGCTCGCAGCCGGATGCCTTTGATCTGCTCATCACCGATACGACCATGCCGGTCATGACAGGGGCAAAACTTGCCGCGGAGATACTGAAAATCAGACCCGATATGCCTGTAATAATCTGCACCGGCTACAGCGAGAGCATGAATCGGGAAATGGCAAAAGCTATCGGCATCCGGGAATATGTCCGAAAGCCTGCGAGCGTGGGTGAATTTGCGGCTACGGTCAGGAAAGTGCTGGACAGCGGTGTGAAATCTGACTGAATTTTTTTCTCGTTCCCAAGCCCCTGCTTGGGAACGCACTTGCCGGGGAAGCCCCGGCTTCCCGTGACGGGAGACGCCGAAGCCGGGGCTTCGGGCGCAGACGCGTTCCCAAGCCGGGGCTTGGGAACGAGGAAACGAGGAAACGAGGAAAATCGTGATTTGCAGACAGCCAAAAAAAACACTGCTGAACAGAAAGCAAATGCGGCGATCTTTCAATCCCGGATTACGCTGATATTTCTGCTGCTGGCAGCAGGATTGGAAGGACTGATGGCGGTTTACTGGACAGCGGTGCTGGAACCCCAGTTGACAGCCAAGGCAGAGGTTACCGCAAGGGCGCTGGCCAATTCGTACCGGTATGCTGTCGTGGATGCTCTGGATGAGGCAATAAAAGGCGAGGCTGCGGTGTCACAAATTGTAAAAGAAATGGACAATGCCCTGAGCCGGATTCTTCTCCTCAGAGACCCTGACAGCGGCAGTCCCTTTATTCTGGGTGTGGAAATCGAGAGCGATTACAGCGTTGTCAAGGTTCCTGAAGGCAGACTGGATTTGAAACGAGGCACAGCGGGGGATAAACGCCTTGTGAGTGAGATGCCGCTGTATTCCAAAAATTCGAGGGAACTGATGGGAATTGCCAGATTTCACAACAATCCGGATTTTTTCCGTAATTTCAAAGCAGATGTCAGAAAGACATTTTTTGCGGGCGCGGGTATAGGTCTTGCGATTCTGATTCTGGCATGGCGGGTAGTGACAGTTCTGTTTGCCAAAATAAAGGACGCAGAGAAAAAGCTTCAGGAAAAACAGGCGCAGGTAGTTCATGCCGGCAGACTGACCGCAATGGGCGAGATGGCTACCGGCATTGCACATGAAATCAATCAGCCGCTTGCGATCATGCGTATTGCAGCAGACGGTCTGAACTCCTATTTTGCACGGCAGGGCATTCAGGGCATGGAGGCAAAAGCTGCACAGAAAATTATCGAGCAGGTGAAACGTGCCGCAGCTATTATTGACAATATGCGCTCTTTTGCCCGTGCCGGTTCCGATGTCTCAGAACCCGTGAATCTTGCCGAACCTGTGAACCGTGCTTTGTCTTTTTTCAAAGAACAGTTCCGTATTCATCAGATTGCTCTTACGGTCCCGGCAGATGATGATCTGCCTAATGTCATTATGAATCCCCAGAAATTCGAACAGATTGCAGTCAATTTTCTGTCTAATGCCCGCTATGCTGTTGAGAAAAAAGGAGAGACCGCCGGCGCAGACTATCAGAAATCAGTCATAGTACGCCTTTTTCATGAGCCTGAATCTATGGAAATTGTGTTCGAGGTGGAAGATAACGGCATCGGTATGAGTCCGGAAGTCAGAGAACGCTGCATGGAGCCCTTTTATACCACCAAAGGCGTGGGAGAAGGCACGGGGCTGGGGCTTTCCATTGTTCACGGCATTGCGAGAGAATTCAAAATGGAGATCGAAACGGAAAGTGCCGAAGGGCAAGGCAGCACTTTCCGTCTCAGAATAAAAA
>DYRK01001199.1 GCA_020718785.1 Desulfatirhabdium butyrativorans
GGAGAATATCTTCCTGTTCATAGGTCACATCGCCCTGCCCCGGTTGCAAATAGGCACTGCCGCCGTTCTCAGCGGGTGTAAAAACCTGCGCCTCGGGTTCCAGATTAATACGAAGTTCTGTCTGTTCAAACCGCTTTCCGCCCAGAACCTTGAAAAACGGACAGAGCGGCAGATCCACCATATAATACGCGGCGGAAAGTTTCTGCTCGGCTTTATAGTCCACATCCACCTCAGCCGCTGTAATCTGGTGATATTCGGAAGGAAAAACAGTACTCCAGGAGTCCTCCCACGACAGCTTGGGGCCGGTGGATTGATTGCCCGATCCGGGCGTATTGAAGTTGCTGAATGAATCCTGATTGTATTTCCGGTGCACTTCGTCGCGGAACCCGCCGAATTTCAGATAGCCTTTGTCCCCGCTCCACTGCTCAAACGGCAGTTTACCGTTTGCAAAATACTGCTCACTCTTCTCGGACATGTCCTTCCATATCCGTTGCTGGTTTCCCAGTGTAAAGGAGGCCTCCGGCTGGTTCTGGTAATAACCGGCAGGCACTCCTGGAATCAGGCGTGGTTTGCCACGACGATATTCTATCCGGTCGAGTGTTCCTGGCTTCCAGAGTTCACCGAAAATCCGTTTGTCGGGACTATACAACCCAGACATGCTCTGCGCAGTCGTCCAGTCAATTTCCGGCGGAAGCAGCACAAAAAAACCGGGCAGTCCGATTTCCGGAAGCGGCAGCGCATGCTCACCGCTCAACTGAAACGTTTCCGTTTTCCGCTCAATATATTCAAGTGTCTCATTCCGCAGGTAGGGCGCCGCATCCTGATAATAGTCCGCATTCGGTACCAGCGGGTCATAGCCGGGCACATTGCGGGTAACAAAATATTCCTTGCCGCGGGTATCTTCAGTGATCGTAGCCGTGTCTTCTGTGGATTGTGTGCGAAGGTAAAGAAACTTCAGCGCATGATCTTCGTTTTCAATCCCCACCGCCCCAAGAGTTCCCCATTGAACCTCT
>DYRK01001200.1 GCA_020718785.1 Desulfatirhabdium butyrativorans
GTAGAGCAGGGGACTGAAAATCCCCGTGTCGGCAGTTCGATTCTGTCCCTCGGCACTTTCAGAATTACGGTTCGAAGCGGCTTATGTTTTTGTCGGGCCGAGGTAGCTCAGTCGGTAGAGCAGGGGACTGAAAATCCCCGTGTCGGCAGTTCGATTCTGTCCCTCGGCACTTTGAAAATTAATGTCCGGGTTGTTTTTTATTGAGCCGAGGCAGCTCGGTCGGCAGAGCAGGGGAGTAAAAATCTACGTGTGGGCAGTGGTAATTCGTCCCTCGGCATATCGGAAAATCAAGGGCTTATGGTGCAAAACCATAAGCCCTTTTTTTGTTTGTAAATCGTCCTCGTCCTGTTGATAAAAACGATTTGCGTCTATTTTAAGCCGGGGCGTTTTACGGCTGATTTCAAAAGCACAAAATTTGACGCTTTATCCGCGGAGAACAAAACGCCGGATTTTTCCGCTCGGGGTTTTGGGCAGTTCCTTCACAAACTCGATTTCTCTCGGATATTCATGTGCGGAAAGCCGGGTTCTGACCGACTGTTTCAACTCTTCGCCCAGGGCTTCATTTGCAGAAATCCCCGCTTTCAAAACCACAAAGGCTTTGACGATTTCTCCCTTGATAGTGTCCGGAACGCCGATTACGGCAACTTCCGCGACTGCTTCGTGTTTCATCAGCGCGCTTTCCACCTCAAAAGGACCGATGCGGTATCCTGCACTCAGAATAATGTCATCGGAACGTCCGCTGAAAAAGAAATATCCATCTTCATCAATGCGTACAGTGTCGCCGGCAAGATAATATCTGCCGTTTCCCGTGAATTTTTCATTTGTCCGCTCTTGATCGTTCCGGTACCCGCGGAACCAGAAAACCGGGGATTTTTCCACATCCACGGCAAAATTCCCATCTTTTCCGGGTTCGAGAACTCTGCCTTCGTCGTCCACAACGGTCATGGTAAAACCGGGCATGGAATGTCCCATTGAACCGAGCTTCAGTTTCTGTTTCATAAGTGGCGAAT
>DYRK01000489.1 GCA_020718785.1 Desulfatirhabdium butyrativorans
CAGGTTGGGTTTCGTGCCTCAACCCAAGCTGCTTAATAAACAATGTCACACAAAGGATGTTTCAATTTGAATTTCACCCATTCATACCATCCCACCTCGGTTCTCCTGCAATAGACTGTTTGAAGATTCGTCAGCGTCTGAATAGCTTTCAGGCTGCGGACCTGCGTGCCGTCAAATCCCAATTTCCTTAGGGCGGTCAGATTTTCAAGCGGTTCCAGACTGCTGACCGGATTGTCATTGCAGTTCAATATCTGTATTGCGTTCAGTTTCCTGAGCGGTTCCAGACTGCTGATACAGTTTTCATTGCAGTTGAGTATTTCCAGACTGCTCAGATGTTCAATCGCTTTCAGTTCTGTGATATTATTGAAATTACAGTTCAGTACCCTTAATTTTCTCAGCCCGCGCAGCGGCTCCGGACTCCATATGCGGTTGGAACTGCAATTCAATATCCGCAGGTTTGTCAGATTCTGAAGCGGTTCCAGACTGCTGATCTGTGCCTCGTCACAATCCAGCACCTCCAGATTTGTAAGATTCCGTATAGGATCGAGACTGGCGATTCCGGTATTGCAGCAGTACAGTTCGCGCAGGCAGGTGTGATGCCGCAAGCATTCCAGATCGGTGATCTGCGAACTGCTGCAATCCAATTTTCGCAGGCTGTGCAGGTTCCTGAGCGGCTCCAGACTTGTCACCGGCGTTTCCCGGCAAATCAGTTCTTCCAGACCCGTTACAGACACAAGCGGTTCCAGACTCGTGACCCGTGTTTTGCCGCAGTTCAGTTTCTTCAGCCCTGTCAGGCGACTGAGCGGCTCCAGACCCGTGATCTGAAACCAGGGCATAACGCATTCCAGCGATTGTATTTTCATGATTTCTGACAGGTCATTGTCATCGGGGTAATTATCAATGCCCGATGCTCTCCTGAAAATTTTTTTCCATCGGCTGTCCAACTGATCCCACCATTTTCTGTCAGAAGCTTGCAGTTCTGCACGGTCGGTTTCAGAACTTTGCGGCTCGGAAATGCTCGCTTGGGATTGACAAATCCCAAGCATTTCCGGGTCACTCCGCCGGGAGCAGTCTGTTTTTTCCGGCAGGACGGGCGGTTCAGGAACAGCCGGTTCTGCCGCGGATGATTCCAGTGCGTACAGCCACGATATGACTGCCCATCGTGCAAATTCCTCTGCCATGCCGAGATTCTCATATAATCTGCGTGTAAGCCGTGAAATGAGAAAATCTTTGGGCAGTTTATCCGAGTCTGTCATCAGATCAACTGCCACCTTTTCTTTCAATGCAGCGATCAGGACAGCGGTTTCACGCTTGTATCCGGGGCATAAATCGCGCAGCAGGGCTTCGCAGCGTTTCGGATCGGAAATTACGGAGCGGCCGAAACGGGCGATGATGTATTGCAGTTTTATGCGGGGAATATCAGTGTCTTGTTTTTTCATTGCAGGATAAAATTTCTCCCGAATCAGCCTTTGCCCGGTTTCAAGTAGCAGGTTGCAGGTTGCAGGTTTCAGGTTGCAGGTTTCAGGTTACCTGCTACCTGTCACCTGTCACCTGCTACCTGGGATATTGTACGGAAAAAATGAAAACGATTTGACAGAAGAACATTTTTTTAATAAAATTTATAGATCAGGCA
Organism: Desulfatirhabdium butyrativorans; assembly: GCA_020718785.1. GTDB lineage: Bacteria > Desulfobacterota > Desulfobacteria > Desulfobacterales > DYRK01 > DYRK01. Next base: position 1,634 of record DYRK01000489.1, read on the forward strand.
GAAAAACATCGCAGAAACAGGCTTTGTCGGAAATATATATATGGAAACATAATGTCGTCTTTTAAAAAAATGACAGAATATTTTTCCAGAACCCAGGAATTTCTTTTCGCTTCATGGGAAAATTATAAGGTGAAAACAGGCAGCAGAGCGGAAAAAGAAATGAGCAAAAGCGATTATATTACAATTCTGTTTGCCGATATTGTCCGAAGTTCTGAAATATATAATATTTTGGGAGATAAAAACGCCCAGAAACTCATTTCTGCCTGCCTTTTTCTGCTTTCCGAGGTCACAGCCCACCATGAGGGCAGGGTTATCAAAACCATCGGAGACGAAGTCCTATGCACTTTCTCCTCCGCTGATACCGCGGTAAAAGCGGCAAAAGCCATGCACCTTGCGGTGGGAAAAATCAAAATACCTGTCCGTGAGAATACAGGGCTTTTCCCGCCCAGTATCCGCATCGGGATTCATGCCGGAGAGGTTATCTGCGAAGGAAACGACGTGTTCGGGGATGCTGTCAATGTAGCGGCAAGAATGGTCGGACTGGCAAAACAGCGGCAGATCATCACCACCGAACAGACTGTCATGACCCTGTCCCCGGAATATCAGAGCATGTCCCGGTGTATTGACCGGACCACCATCAAAGGCAAACGCGGGGAACTCAATATCCATGAACTGATCTGGGAAAAAGACGCAACCGCTGAATTGGACAATTCTTTTATTTCATTGGCACTGAAAAATCTGAAAGCCTGTCTGGAACTGCGCTTTCAGGATCAGGTCATCCGTATTGATCAGAACCGCCCCAGCGTCACCATCGGACGGGATGCCTACAATGATCTGGTCGTGGAAGGCAAGCGGGTTTCGCGCTCCCACGCGTGTATCGAATATCGCCGGGGCCGCTTTGTGCTGATTGACCGAAGCACCAACGGAACTTATCTGCTCTCCAACGGAAAACCGAGCATTGTCAGACGGACAGAATCCCCTCTGCACGGAACCGGTCTTATCGGACTTTCCCAGAAAGTGACTGAAAAATCGCCCGATGTCATCAGTTACAGCGTCAAGCCCTGAGTAGGACGATTTTGCAAATCGTCCTTTTGATAAAACGATTTGCAAAATCGTTTTACTGAGTCAATCGTCCCTCTGACCCCCCTCACACACTCCGCATAATTTGCAGGATTCTGTTCTGCACGGCGCCGTAGTTTCGGCTTTCAGGGCTTTCCGGTATTCCTGTTCGAGAAAAGAGCGTCTGACCCCGTGAGCGATTATTTCCCAGGGAAAATTTTCATCCGTGCTTCTCTCCCTGCATACATGCTGATCCGTGCGAAGCGGAAATTCTTTGAGAGTTTTCGCCCAGTTGCCCTTATTATCATATCCCAGAGACAAAAGGTCGGCAATCTGACGGTCTCCCCGTGAAAACAATGCCTGAAGATATGCCTGTGAAGGGATGTCCGCTTTTACATGGAGATTTGCCACTCCTCTAAGCCCTTCTTTCACCAGCGTGACTTTTTTTTTCAAAGTCCGCACATCGTCCATCGCTGCCCACTGGAAAGGGGTAAAGGGTTTGGGAACAAACGCGTTCAGGCTGACCGTGATTTCGCCTATCCTTTTCCTGAGCCTGCTTGAGGACAGAAAGGTCTGTTTGATCTGTCTGCACAGCACGATAATTGCTTCCACATCCGGAATCGTTTCCCCGGGCAGTCCGACCATGAAATAAAGTTTCAGGTTGGGAATATCGTTTGACACAAGGATATCCGCGGCATTCAGTATATGCTCTTCGGTAATTCCCTTGTTGATCACGCGGCGCATCCTTTCGGAGCCGGCATCCGGGGCAATGGTCGCTGTTTTCACCTTGTTTCTTTTCAGCACAGACACAATTTCCGGGGTGAGCGCGTCGGCTCTCAGGGAACTGAATGATATGTCAATATGTTCCGTATCCCTGCAAAGCTCCGGAAGTCCGGGAAGGTCCGACACCGCCGCGCCCACCAGCCCGATTTTCCGTGTCAATGCTGCTCCGGTTTCCATGCACTGTTTCAGAAGGGAAACGGATCTGAAGCGCGGAGGTCTGTAAACATAGCCCGCAGCACAGAAGCGGCATCCGTGCTGGCATCCTCTCGAGGTTTCGATCAGAAATGTGTCAGGGAAGGCAGTGTCAGGTGTCAGAACCGCGGTGCATGACCGGGTTAGGGAAAGGTCTTTCAGATAAACACGCGGGATTTCAGCAGGCACATCGTCATACATCGGTTCAAGGACTGTCCCGTCTTTATGACAGACGCTTCTGTAGAATTCCGGGACATAAACTCCCGGTACTTCTTTTGCAAGCATTTTCAGACATTCGATTCTGTCTGATCCTGAAAATCCTTTAATCCCGATCAAAAAACGGGGAAGCAGGACTTCTGCGTCCCCGATCAGAAAACAGTCTGTAAATGCGGCAATGGGTTCCGGATTCAGAAAGCAGGCTACCCCGCCGGCAATTACCAGAGGATGATCGCCTGTTCTGTCACAGGAACGTGCGGGAATCTGTGCCTTGTCAAAGATTCGGAGAATGCCCGGATAATCATTTTCATAAGAAATCGAAAACGCAATAATATCGAACTCGGAAAGAAATGCCCCGGACTCGACTGTCCTCACACGGCAGGTATCGCTTTTATCCGGCACAAATGCCCGTTCGCAGACGACATCTTCCATCTCGTTGAATAAGCGGTAAACGGTCTGAAAGCCGAGATTGGACATTCCGACATGATAAGTGTTGGGATACACTGCTGCTATCCGCGTACGCGGGCGCCGGTTTTTCCGTATCGTACCGATTTCCCGATAATTCACTTCTCACTTCTCACTTTTCATTTCTCACTTTTCATTTCTCACTTTTCATTTCTCACTTTTCATTTCTC
>DYRK01001201.1 GCA_020718785.1 Desulfatirhabdium butyrativorans
TCCATAAAAAAAGCCGCTCATAAGAGCGGCTTTTTTTATGGAGGGGCACATTTTTCAGCCATGCAACTTGTCGGGTTCCAACAGATTCTTTTCCATATCCCGCAATTCATCAATGCCGGAAACAATGATTTCAGGATCAGGCGTCAGATGTTTCTCGGCCATTTTATCCTTATAGTTCATGGCTGACAGGATAAACTTGATACAGTTGATCCTCGCCTTTTTCTTATCATCCGAACGAACAATGGTCCAGGGAGCCACCGAGCGATTGGTCTCGGACAACATTTGAAACTTGCGCACCGAATACTGATCCCAATAGTCTTGAGCCAGATTATCCACCGGTGAGAGTTTATACTGTTTCAAGGGATCGGTTTTTCGACCTTCAAACCGCTCCTTCTGCACCGCCCGCGAGACAGAAAAGTAAAATTTGAAAAGTTTTATGCCATCTTTGACGAGTAGCTCTTCAACCATGGGCGCATCCTTCAAAAACCGTTTATTCTGCTCGTCGGTACAAAACCCCATAACCGGCTCCACCATCGCCCGATTATACCAGCTTCGATCAAAAAGGACGAACTCCCCCGCTGATGGCAAACGAGAGAGATAGCGCTGAAAGTACCATTGACTCTGCTCAGTCTCGTTCGGCTTGCTAAGCGCCACTACACGGGTATTTCTCGGATTCAGGTTGCTGATAATCCTCTGGATGGTTCCACCTTTTCCGGCTGCGTCACGGCCCTCAAAAACCGCCAGAATCCGATCTCCACTCTGCTGCATGTCCTGCAACATTTTCATCAGTTCGATCTGCAGGGCCTTGAGTTCTGCCTCATAAGCCAGATCACTTTCTTTCACCCAGACCGCAACCCGCTCCTCTTCGTTCTGGGCCTCACGGTTGCGCAAGGCTGTACCCTCAAACAGCTTTATTTCTTTTTTTTCTTCTCTCTTTTGATCTCGTTTTTTGTCATCTTTTGCCATGAGATATCACTCCTTATCAAACACAATTCATGAGGAAGTACG
>DYRK01000490.1 GCA_020718785.1 Desulfatirhabdium butyrativorans
TATTTGCTTTTTCGGATAAAGTCAAGAAAAAAGCTTCTGTTTAATTTCCCTATATGCAGGCAAATCTTTTTTCTTACAATTTTTTCTGAAAAAAAATTCTGTATATAACGGATTCATATCAATTTCAGCAAATTGAATTTCAAGACAGAAGCAATCGCTGAAATCTCTTGCGTGATTCCGAATTTTCGGTTAAATTCGAGTTTGATAAAAATTTCGGACTCATATTTTCTTTGTTTTATGCGATATGAAAGGAGAGAAACATGAATGCCTCAGATAACGATTTTATTCCGAAAAAAGAGGTTTACCGCATCCGCATTGCAAAAGTTGTTGACACCGTGATGAAAGAAGATGAAATCTTTCGGCAGGAGTTGGATCGGGATAATGTGATCGAATTTCTCATCAGTATCATGCAGAAGTTTTCCGTGGAGGATTTTCTCGGGATTGATCAAGCTGAATTGAAAAAAAGAATCTCCAGACTCATGGCATTGAATATGCTTTCCACATTGCTGGATGATTTCACACCGGAACAGAAAAGAATTTTCAACGAAGCGGTCAGAGGAGTATGAAAGATTATGCACTGTCTTCTGGATACGAATATTGTCAGCGGATTTATCAACAATGTCGGAGAGGTGAAAACTCGGCTTTGCCAGATTGCTGCCGAGGAAAAAGAAGTATTTATCAGCATTATTACCCATTATGAAATCAGACGGGGACTTTTGGCGGTCAATGCTGTCCGAAAAATGAAAATATTCGAACAGTTTTGCATAGAATTCAAAGTGCTGCCCTTTGATACGTTTGAACTGTCGGAAAGAGCCGCTGAAATTCATACGGAACTGAAAAAACAAGGCCGTCCGATTCCCGACAACGATATCCTGATCGCCGCGACAGCATCCTGCCATGATCTCATATTGGTTACGAATGACAAACATTTCAATCTGATACAGAATATTTGCATTGAAAACCGGCTCGGAGATTGAAGTTTTGTAAACTGACGGGGCAACTGTGTATCATAACTGCCCATAATAAATCATGTTTATTGAATCTATGTACAGGCGCATTGTTAATTCTGCAAGGCATGTGCAGTCTTCATTGTTTTGCGGTTAAGAGGCGGGGCTGAAAATTAGGATTTTCTGCCCCTGACTCCTCACCTCTTTTAAAAAAGTTCTTGCAAAGACTCGGAGTTCAGGTTATATATAACAGTTCAATTAAAATCAAAGGAGCAGATTTATTATGGAAAATGAAAAACTTATCGCCAATCCGACCATTGTGCTGCGCGAAGAATTCGATGACTGGGCAGTGCTGTTTGATCCGGATACCGGCAATGCTTACGGAATGAATCCCGTAAGCGTATTTGTATGGAAACATCTTGACGGCAATCATGCGCTTGAAGATATTGAGAAAAAACTTCGTGCCGAATGCAAAAACGTCCCGGATGACGCCGGAGTTTTTATAAAAGAATTTATTGCCGATCTTGTCGCCAAAGGATTAGCCGGTCACAAGTTTCAGAACGCATAAGGAATCATTATGAAACTGATGAACACGCCCAAATCGCTGGAATTGTCCGTCACCAACCGATGCAACCTGCGATGTACCTATTGTTCCCATTTTTCAGGTCCCGGAGATGTGGATCACGATCTTTCCACGGAGGAATGGCTGAAATTTTTCGAAGAACTGGGACGCTGCGCGGTGATGAATGTCACCATACAGGGCGGCGAAGCATTTATCCGGAAAGACCTGAAAGAACTGATCGCCGGGATTGTCAGAAACCGGATGCGCTTCAGCATTCTGAGCAACGGCACGCTGATCACAGATGATATTGCCGCGTATATCGCGGGAACAGGCAGATGCAGCCATGTTCAGGTTTCCATAGACGGATCAACCGCTGAAACGCATGATGCCTGCCGAGGAAAGGGGAATTTTGAAAAAGCAGTTCAAGGGCTTGAAATACTGAGGAAACATAAGATTCCGGCTGCGGTGAGAACCACGATTCATCGTCACAATGTCAATGATCTGGATAATATCGCCGAGCTTCTGCTGGAAAAACTTCGCCTGCCCGGTTTTTCAACCAATTCGGCATCTTATATGGGGCTTTGCCGGGAACATGCGGAAAATGTCCAGTTGACCGCTGAAGATCGCTCATCGGCAATGGCAACTCTGCTCAGGCTCAACCGGAAATACGACAACCGTATTTCCGCGGCTGCCGGTCCTTTGGCAGAAGCCAAGATGTGGATGAAAATGGAAGAATCGCGGCGCGAGAGACAAAAAAGTCTGCCTCCGTGCGGTTATCTGACATCCTGCGGCTGTATGTGGAGCAAAATAGACATACGGGCAGACGGCGTTATGATTCCCTGTACGCAGATGAGTCATATCGAACTGGGACGGATCAACAGCGATGATCTCAAATCCGTGTGGCAGAATCATCCTGAATTGAAACAGATGAGAGAACGCCCGAATATTCCTCTGGAAGAATTCGAATTCTGCAAAGGCTGCGAATATATTCCCTATTGCCGCGGGGGATGTCCTGCGCTGGCTTATACGCTTCTCGGCAAAGAGACTCATCCGAGTCCGGATTCCTGTCTGAAACGATTTCTCGAACAAGGGGGAAAACTGCCCGATGTCTTGTGATGAAAAAAAAATTCCCGAATATCCTTTGACTCAGATTTATTTTTATCTGACCGAAGGCTGCAATCTCAAATGTCGGCACTGCTGGCTTGCGCCGAAATATCATTCGGCGGAAAATCCTTTGCCGGTATTGAAACCCGAATTGTTTCAGAGAATTATCCGGCAGGCAAAAGCAATGGGGCTTTCCGGCCTCAAACTCACGGGCGGCGAACCGCTGCTTCATCCTCAGATTCATGAACTGCTGGAAACAGTCCGCGCCGAAGAACTACGGCTTACCGTGGAAACCAACGGTGTTCTATGCACATCCGAACTGGCGAAACAGATTGCCGGATGTAAAAACCCTTTTGTATCGGTGAGTATTGACGGAGCAGACGCAGACACCCATGAATGGGTTAGGGGAGTCAAAGGCTGTTTCGAAGCCGCGAAAGAAGGTATCCGCAATTTAGTCAAAGCCGGTTTGAAACCGCAGATGATTATGTCTGTGATGAAGCATAACGAAGACCAGATCACGGATGTGGTGAAAATGGCGGAATCTCTCGGATGTGCTTCTGTCAAATTCAATATTGTGCAGCCTACGGCAAGAGGTACCGCATTGCATGAAAACGGGCAGGTTCTGAGCATTCAGGAGCTTGTGGAACTCGGAAAATGGGTGGAACATACGCTTTCTGCCAAAACAAAGCTCTCGCTTCAGTACAGTCATCCGCCGGCATTCAAGCCCTTGAGCAAAATATGCAGAAACGGCGGAGGCTGCGGTATCTGCGGAATTCTCGGCATTATCGGAGTTCTGCCTGACGGATCATTTGCCCTGTGCGGCATCGGCGAAACCGTGCCGGAACTGATATTCGGAAATGCGGCAACAGATCCGCTCGAAGAAGTATGGAATAAAACCCTCGTCCTGAAAGAACTCAGACAAGGATTGCCGGAAAATCTGGGCGGAATCTGCAAAGAGTGCATAATGAAAAAAGTCTGTCTCGGAAACTGTATTGCCATGAACTATGCAGGCAGCAAAAATCTGTGGGCACCCTTCTGGTATTGCGAAGAAGCTCGGAAAGCCGGGCTTTTTCCGGCAAGCCGGGTGCGTTCCTGAACCGGATTTTCTGAAATCTGTATAACAATTTTACAAATCATTTCGACGATAAAACGGTCTGCAACGCCGTTTTATCGTTAGGAATTATCGCTTTTTTCTGAAATAATCTGTGAAGTTATTATCCGGAAAAAATTAGTCTATGAAATCCAAGGTATATATTGAAACAAGTGTAATCAGTTATCTTACAGCCCGGTTAAGCAGAGACCTTATTATTGCGGGGCATCAGCAGATAACGCAAGAGTGGTGGGAATTCAGAAGAAAAAATTTCGGTTTGTACATTTCACAGCTTGTTGTCAACGAAGCCGGCAGAGGAGACAAGGAAGCTGCTGAAAAACGGCTATCACTTCTCAAAGATATTCCTTTATTGCAGTTCAACGATAAAGTAACCGATTTTGCACAGAAGATTGTCTCCGATAAGATTATACCTGAGAAGGCTACGGAGGACGCCATACACATCGCAGTTGCAACTGTCCATAAGATAGATTATCTCATTACATGGAATTGCAGTCATATAGCAAATGCTGAACTGAGAAGAAAAATATCAAAACTCGGTGCAGAGTGCGGTTATGAAATATCTGTCATCTGCACGCCCGAAGAATTGATGGGAGAATAATATGCGGAACGATATGATTATTGAAAAAATAAGAGAAGAACGTGAAAAACATGCGGCGCAGTTTGGTTACAACGTCAGAGCTATAATTGATTCACTGAAAAAGCAGGAACAGGAAAGCGGAAGACCTGTCGTATCTTTTTCGTGTATCTCAGATGATAACAGTCTGCAACAACATCAGAACGCTTAA
>DYRK01000042.1:0-13834 GCA_020718785.1 Desulfatirhabdium butyrativorans
TGGCTCAGGATAGACTTCACATCCGAAACCGCCCGTATCATTTGTGAAAAGACTTCATCTGGGGTGATGGTTTCCATGCCTGCAAGGATACTGAGTCTGACGAATACATCCAAAGTATTTTTAAACACATCTGTCGGGACTTTGCCGGAAAACTCTTCTTCCGTGTTCGGAATATCGCTGACTTTCAAAACAGACGCGACATCATAAATTTCGGCAGCCAGCATCAGTCCGAGCCTTATCACATCTGCCGGTCCATATTCTCTGGGAGTGGCAACGACCTTGGGCATGGGCCGGATACCCAGTTTATTCTCAAAAGCAATCATCATGTCTATACATGCCACTGCCATCCGATAAACGTGCATGGGTCTGAGACCTTTTTCCGGGATATCCCATTTTTCCGGTGTGTTTATTCCTTTGGACTGCATTAGCGGGCCCAGAGACCGTATGACCAGATCCATGGAGGCAAAAGCATCGCTGGGTGTCATATCTCTGCTTTCTCCGGCATCCGCAAAAAGCAGGCTGCTGATAATCATCAATGTTCCGAGCGTAATGCGGGCTGCTTTGGAAAATTTTCTGTCCGATTTTTTCATTTTCATTGTATTTGCCTCTGAATTTATTAAAGATTTCAATTTTTCTCGAAATTCCGGGAACATCCCGGAAACCCTGTCTGCGTCATTTATATTACGGCAATATGAAAAATGCAATGCTTTAACATCAGAAAATGCAAATCCGACACACCGAAGCTGTGACATCCCGGATAAAATTGTACTCCGGGTGTGTTCACAACCAAGCATGGATTTGGGAACAAGGGATAAAATTACAAAAATGTTTTTATATTGTCTTAAAATTACAAAATTGTATTTTTTATTCGTTAAAAATACAGAACTGTTATTTCAGAATGAACTTTTTCAAGACCGCCAAAAAAATAATTACATATAAATACAAATTGTTAATAAGAATTTCAGGGTTCGGCTCCGCTTATGGCATTCAATTTGCATTAAGAAATGTCAGGGGAAGCAAAACGATTTTCCAAATCGTTTTGTCAAAGCGGCGATCTGCAAATTTGTGTCGTAAAACGATTTTGCAAATCGTTTTCTCAAAGTGACGATATGCAAAATAGTCATACTCTGTCCGGGTTTTTTTTCGTTAAACGGTTTTGTACATAAATCATCATCGCCGATTAGCGTTTATCAGCGTTTATCAGCGGTTAATATTAAGGAATACTGTCATGAGAAAGATTGCTATTTACGGAAAAGGAGGAATCGGAAAATCCACCACAACACAGAATACTGTTGCCGGACTTGCCGAAATGGGAAGAAAAGTCATGGTCGTAGGCTGTGATCCCAAAGCCGATTCGACCCGTCTGCTGCTGGGCGGTCTTGCCCAGAGGACCGTGCTGGATACGCTTCGTGAAGAAGGCGAAGACATAGAACTCAACGACATCCGCAAACAGGGATTCAAAGGAACCGTATGTGTCGAATCCGGGGGACCGGAGCCGGGCGTGGGATGTGCGGGCCGGGGGATTATCACTTCCATCAATATGCTGGAACAGTTGGGCGCGTATTCCGAGAGTGAAAAATTAGACTACGCATTTTACGATGTCCTGGGAGACGTGGTCTGCGGCGGATTTGCCATGCCCATCCGGGAAGGCAAAGCAAAGGAAATCTATATCGTGGTATCAGGCGAGATGATGGCCATGTATGCGGCGAACAATATCTGCAAGGGAATCGTCAAATTTGCGGAAGCCGGCGGGGTCCGGCTGGGCGGACTGATCTGCAACAGCCGCAAAGTTGATAACGAGCAGGAGATGATAATAGCTCTGGCGGACAAGATCGGAACACAGATGATTCATTTTGTTCCCCGCGACAACATGGTTCAGAAGGCTGAAATCAACAGAAAGACGGTGATCGAGTTCGAACCTTCGCATTCTCAGGCAGATGAATACAGAACTCTTGCCAAAAAGATCGAAGAAAATGAGATGCACGTCATTCCCAAACCGATGGCTATAGAAGAACTTGAATCGCTGCTGATTGCTTACGGACTCGCTGCTTAACTTTTTGTTTAACGGTTTGAGTTTCCATAAATACGGTTTGAGTTTCCATAAATAACGAAGGGAGAAACAAGAAGATGATAATGATCAGATCAATCGTAAGACCGGAAAAAGTGGACAATGTGCTGACCGCTCTGATGGAAGCAGGATTTCCGGGAGTGACAAAAATGTCTGTAGTAGGCCGCGGCAAGCAGCGCGGAATAAAAATCGGCGATGTGACTTACGATGAAATTCCGAAAGAACTGCTGCTGACTGTAGTAAAAGACGAAGACAAGGATTTTGTGATCAAAACCATCATCAAAGCAGCCCGGACCGGAGAAAAGGGGGCTTACGGTGACGGGAAGATTTTCGTTGTCCCTGTGGAGGAAGTCTATACCATCAGTTCGGGAGTAAAGGAAACCGCGTCGGGAAAAATCGAAGAGGTGAAAATATGAAAGAAGTCATGGCCATCATCCGTATGAACATGATGAACAAAACCAAACAGGCTCTTGCCGATGCCGGTATTTCCTCCATCACTGCCCGGGACGCGCTGGGCAGAGGCAAAGGGATTGTGGATCTGAAACTGCTTCAGGGCGCGGAAAGAGGATATGAGGAAGCTCTTTCCCAGTTGGGGCAGAGCAACCGCCTGATTCCAAAGCGGATCATGTTCATAGCTGTCCCGGAAAAATTAGTGGAAAAGACCGTAAAGACCATCATGAAATCACCAAAGATATTCCGCATCCGGTCAATGTGAAAGCTGCCGGAGATATGTTTCTCTTTCATCAGTGGGTAAAGAACGATCCCGTTGATCTGCTCATCGGAAATACTTATATGAAATACATTGCGAGAGATGAAGATATTCCGCTGGTGCGCTTCGGTTTTCCAATCCTTGACCGCGTCGGACACAGCTATTTCCCGACCGTGGGCTACAGGGGCGGAATGCGGCTGCTGGAAAAGATATTGGATGCCCTGCTGGACCGCAAAGACAGAGATGCTTCGGAAGTAGAATTCGAGTTGGTCATGTAGGATGGGCGAAACCCGTCTTTCGGAATGCCGGATGGCAAAATTATAGGAATCGGCGGGTTTCACCCGCCCTACAGGTGAATTATGGCGGCTATACACATATTGCAGGAAAGAAAATCTCAGATTTATGAAAAGGGAACAGAACCCTTTGCCATGACTTGCGAAAAGCACAGTCTTGCCGGTTCTGTCAGCCAGAGAGCCTGCGTGTTCTGCGGCTCCAGAGTCGTATTGTATCCCATTGCCGATGCCCTGCATCTGGTACACGGACCTGTCGGATGCGCTGCCTATACCTGGGACATCCGGGGCGCGCTCTCATCGGGGCCTGAGCTTCACCGCCTTAGTTTCTCTACAGATCTGAGAGAAAAAGATGTGATTTTCGGCGGTGAGAAAAAGCTTTACTATGCCTTATCCGAACTGATCGAAACTTATTCGCCGAAAGCTGCTTTTGTTTACTCGACCTGTATTGTGGGCATTATCGGAGATGATGTCGGATCGGTCTGCAAAAAAGTCGCCGAAGAAAAGGGCATTCCGGTTCTGCCGGTTCATTCCGAGGGATTCAAAGGCACGAAAAAAGACGGATACAAAGCCGCATGTTCTGCCCTGTTCAAGCTGATCGGTCAGAAAGAAGACAAGAGCATCGGCAAATACAGCCTGAATATTCTGGGAGAATTCAATATCGGCGGCGAGGCCTGGATCATAAAGAATTACTACGAGCAGATGGGGATTCGGATCGTTTCGGTTATGACCGGAGACGGCCGGGTGGATGAAATCAGAAGGGCGCACAGGGCATCGCTGAACGTGGTTCAATGTTCCGGTTCTATGACTCATCTCGCGCAGATGATGAAGGAAAAATACGGCATTCCTTTCATACGGGTGTCTTATTTCGGTCTGGAAGATATGTCGGACGCGCTCTATGATGTGGCAAAACATTTCGGCGACAATCCTGAGATCATGGAACGCGCCCGCAATATTGTCCGGAATGAGATCAACAGCATCTATCCGAAATTGCAGGAAATCAGGAAATCGCTGCAAGGCAAAAAAGCGGCAGTGTATGTCGGCGGCGCGTTTAAGGCTTTTTCTTTGATAAAGGCATTGCGCTATCTCGGCATGGATGTGGTTCTTGCGGGTTCCCAGACCGGAAATCCCGAAGACTACGAGTTGTTGAAAGAAATGTGCGACGAAGGAACCGTGATTGTGGACGATGCAAATCCCCTTGAGCTTTCAAAATATGTAATTGAAAAACAGGCTGATCTGATTATCGGCGGCGTAAAAGAACGACCGATTGCCTATAAAATGGGCATCGGTTTCTGCGACCACAATCACGAAAGAAAGATTCCGCTTGCCGGGTATATCGGAATGTTGAATTTTGCCGAAGAAGTCCGGCGCAGCGTAACAAGCCCGGTATGGAAATTTGCTCCGAGAAAAACGGGCAGACAAAGGTGAAAACATGTTCAGTGAAAGAAAAGAGTCCGGCTATCCGGCAACAAAAAATGCCTGCAAACTCTGCACGCCGCTGGGAGCATCTCTTGCTTTCAAAGGCATTGAAGATGCGGTTCCCTTTCTTCACGGATCCCAGGGCTGTTCTACATATATCCGCCGGTATCTGATCAGTCATTTCAAAGAACCGGTGGACATTGCCTGTTCGAACTTCGGAGAAGAGACAGCCATTTTCGGCGGCGGAGCCAATCTGAAGACAGGGCTTGAAAATATCAGAAAACAGTATGATCCTGAACTGATAGGGATTGCTACCACCTGTCTGAGCGAGACTATCGGAGATGATGTTCGGATGTTCATCCGGGAGTACAAAGAACTTCATCAGAAAGAAACACTTCCGCATATCGTTCATGTCTCAACGCCCAGTTATCAAGGCACACATATTGACGGTTTTCATGCGGCAGTCAGAGGCATAGCGGATGTACTCGCTTCCGATGAGACAGAGACAAAGGAAGAGTCAAGACCGCTCAATATTTTTCCCGGAATGGTCTCTCCGGCAGACCTTCGGCATCTGAAGGAAATTCTTTCTGATTTCGGAGTTTCCTTTGTAATGCTCCCGGATTATTCGCAGACGCTTGACGGTCCCTTGTGGAGCCAATATCGGAAGATTCCGCCGGGCGGTACGAAAGTCAGGGATATCCGGCAGATGGGAACTGCCCGTGCCAGTATCGAATTCGGAAAAATACTTGCCGAGAAAAGCAGTGCAGGCAAATTGCTGCAAAAACGTTTCCGTATTCCCTGCTTCAGTCTGGGGCTGCCTGTCGGCATCAATGAAAGCGATAAATTTTTCGATGCAATAAAGGCGGCAACAGGGAAGCCGATGCCGCTCAAATATGAGGAAGAAAGGGGACGTCTGATTGATGCCTACGTTGACGGTCACAAATATGTCTCCCAATCTCGGGCTGTGGTGTATGTGTGTGCAAGCTTCAGGGCATCCGGCGAACCTAAAGGAACCTGTAACAAAAAAGGCTCGGCGGACTTTTTGCCCTACATTGAAAATGAGATAGCTGACAGAGGCATGAGCGACGTTGTTCTGTCGAGTACGAGCTGCTTCAAAGCCTGTGACTACGGGCCTGTTATGGTCATTTATCCTGAAAATTACTGGTACGGAAATGTGGAAAGCCAGGATGTGATTGATGCGATTTTAGATGCCCTCGAAGAGGGAAAGCCTGCAAAAGAATATCTGATCGCATGAACCGCTTTAACGGCTTTGCAAGCCGTTTTGTGTCTGTGCCGGCAAAAAATAAACGATTTGAAAAATCGTTCTGCAGTAAAACGGCTTTGCAAGCCGTTTTGTGTCTGTGCCGGCAAAAAATAAACGATCTGGAAAATCGTTCTACAGTAAAACGGCTTTCCAGTCCGTTTTGTGTCTGTGCCGGCAAAAGATAAACGATCTGGAAAATCGTTCTACAGCAAAACGGCTTTGCAAGCCGTTTGTGTCTGTGCCGGCAAAAGATAAACGATCTGGAAAATCGTTCTACAGCAAAACGGCTTTGCAAGCCGTTTGTGTCTGTGCCGGCAAAAAATAAACGATTTGGAAAATCGTTTTACTGTAGCATGTTTTAGGAGTAATTATTATGGAAAATCAGGAATGGAAACGCTTTGTTGATGAAGGGGACAAATATCTCAAAGCAGCAATCGGCGGGGCAAAAAGAAGAGATGTCTTTACGCCTGAACTGATTTACAATATTGTAGCAATAGCGGTTGAAAAACATCTCATGGGATATCTTCTGTATCACCGCAGAATGCCGGAAAATCATACTCTGAGAGATTTAATCCGGGCTGTAAAGGAAATTGCTCCGATCACGGATGATCTGGAACAAAAGATCAACTGCATGGACAGTTTTCAGGAGATATGCTGTTTAAGTACATACAACCGAAGAATACCGAATGAAACAGATGTGGTACTGTTTTTCGAACTTGGCAGAGATATTCAGGATTTTGTAGAAAAGGCATTACATTGAAAAAATAGAAATAGAAAAATTATGTCAATAATTATAAGAGAGGCATTGTTGTCGGATATAGATCCGATGGTCGCTTTGCTGAAAGAATTGTTCTCTATCGAAAGCGATTTTATCTTTAACGACTCCCTTCAGCGCCGAGGGCTGTCGCTGATGCTTGAAAATCCTGAATATCGTTGCATTATGGTTGCCGAGGCAGAACAGAGCGTGATTGCAATGTGTTCGGTGCAACTGCTTATTTCTACTGCTGAAGGCAGTCCCGCAGGTGTAGTAGAGGATTTGGTAGTAATGCCGGAATATCGGGGACAAGGCATCGGCAAAAAACTGCTGGAATCTGTTCAGAAATGGGCTGAAGAGCGGGGAGCAAAACGCTTGCAGTTATTGGCAGATCAAAATAATATCCCTGCCCTTGAGTTTTATAAAAAGATGAATTGGACGAAAACGCAGATGATCTGGCTTTGGAAAAAGTAGTAAGGGAGTGCAAGTCAACCTTGCACCCCTAATGTCCTGACCTCTGACCCCGAACCCGATGTAAATCTGCCCGGGCTTCGTAACGGAAATTGCCCTAGGCTCTGAATATGCCATCTCCTGTATTGCTGACAGCATGTCGGAATCTCTCTTTTTTGACATCCCTAATTTATTATAACATATTTTTTAAAAAAATGCTTGACGGGCTGATCGAATTGTGATAAACAAACTTTTTGAAAGTCGTGAGTATTTTTTTCTGAACAGGGACATGAAATCAGGAAGTGAAGATAAGATAATTTGGCATGGAACTTGCATCCCATATAATATCCGATTTTGTATGTTGACCGGAAACCCGATAACATGCTTTTTCGGATATTAGCAAGAAAAAAAACTGCATAACAATTAGTTATATTTCTTGCGTAAAAAAGGGGAATTTTATGAGCGATAAGGATAAACTTATCAATGAAGTTAAGTCGGCAACAGGTCTTGATGATTTGAGCAAACTTGATAAAGACTCAATCGAAAAGATTTTGCGATTAGTAGGTGAACAACGATTGAAAGAAGCTCATATCAGTGCAATAGTGGAAGTTGCCCCCCATTTTGTCCAGTTGCAGACAGAAGTTTTGAAAACAGTGTCAAGAGCTATTGACGGATTGGAGAAATCTCAGGGGTCTGTTTTGGAAACGATGCAAATTACTTTGAAGGGTTTGATAAACATTTTGCAGACTCTTGCAGAAAAGATGGAATCGGACGACGGGCGGCTGAAAATAGCGGAATGCACGATAAAATCAGGTGAACAATTTATCGAAGTGTCAAAGAGATTGGAAAGTATAAACAAGGAAAACAACAGTATATGGAAATGGGTCATAGGCGGAGTTGCGGCTGGTTTGACTCTTGTTGCAAGCGCAGTTGCCGCAAAAGAGATGAGGGACAAAAAATAAAACTAATGATTCTCGCTTATTAAGGATGGAAGAATGGAATATCCGGATTATTATTGCCCTAATTGTGAAAAAAGAGATGATAACAGGATAATATTGCTAAAAAATCATCCTGATGGGGGGCATCTTACATATATCTGTCCACGAGGTTTGGAACAGTATTCTTTAGAAAAACTAAAGGAGTTAAAGGCAACTCCGGTTGAACCAAAAATCTGTTAGGCAATTCAACAAAGAGAAAAATTGTTTGGCGTTACAAAAGAAATATAACCAGCGTTGCAGCGGACAGGCAGGGCGCATCGGTAATGAAGCGCATCGCCAAACCTAGCCCGCCGCTGAACCTGAGCGTTAGTAGTCGTCCAGAAATAACTTGAACAGTTGAAGCAGAAATGTTCAATTATTTCAACAGGTGCGTCTTTAAAACGTTCTGGTTGTTTCTGCACGATGCCTTAGGCTCTGATTATTAAATTTCAGCAGATTGAAAATCCATGTGTCCGCAGTTCCGCCTTTAGGCGGTGTCTTTGTAAAAACAGACAGTTGCGCCTGCATGACAGGCCGCCTGAAGGCGGAACTGCGAACTTTTTCGATCTGCTGAATTTAACAGCTATTTGATTACGTTGAATAGAAGCGAACTGGAACATATCATAAGAGCAGCAGGCGAAATTGCCGGGGTAAAGACTCTGATAATTATGGGCAGTCAGTCTGTTCTCGGTCAGTTTCCTGATCTGGCAGAATCATTTCCTGAATCGGATTATTCGGAGATTTCTTTCATAAGTCGGAAACGCCATATACTTTGCAGATCGGTGGAAGCTGACATCATGGTCCCCGGATCAGAGGAAAAAGCTGAAACAGTGGAAGCAGTGATTGGTGAACTTTCCTCATTTCATGATACTTTTGGTTATTATGCACAGGGTGTTGACCGCACGACTTCGAGATTACCGGAAGGCTGGGAAACCAGACTTAGAGAAATATGCAACAAAAATACAAATGGAATTTCCGGTCTTTGCCTCGAAATCCATGATCTTGTCATTTCAAAACTATACGCGGGAAGGGAAAAGGATACCGAATTTTTCCATGCTGCTGTGTCATTGTGTCTGATTTCAGAAAAAATATTGTATGAAAGACTGGAAAAAACCCGAATGTCAGAAGAAAAAAGAGAAATTCTGAGGAAACATATTAAAAAAGGTTTTTCACGATGAATATGCAGAAACGTTCTGATGAACGATCAAGGGCACTCCATAGGGAAATTGCAAAAAAACTGAGAACCAATCCGAAACTATGGGCTGTGCCTCAAAATAACATTGAAAGGTGGAAAAAACAGAGAAAAACTCTGATTTCATCTATTGCCGAATGGGAATCTATTTTCAGCAGGTATGGAAGAGAACAAATTCTGACTTTGCTTGAAAGCGATTCCGAAGAATCGGTCAGACTTCGCTCATCAAGTCCGTTTACCGGAATACTCAGTGAAATTGAAAGAAAAACGATATTTGACTTATACTGTAATAACAAGTAATTGAATTAAAATTGTACCGTGTGGGACTAAGCAGCGCGCAGCACCGGACACAAGGGGCTAGGGATTCTTGAACGAAATGGCTCAGTCAATCCGCCAGTGAGCTTGGTCGTTAGGCGGACCGAATATCGGTGTAAACTTCAGCCCCTCAGACACTATTTTGAGTAGCCTTGTGAAACCAAGAGTCCGGCATCCTAATCATCCCCGCTCTGCTCATTTTTTGCCGGGGGACATATCTTTTCCTATGACCCCCGCACCCCTGACCCCGCACCCGATGTAAATCATATCCCGATCCGGGCATCCACTGCAAATACTCCGTCTGAATATGCCATGACCGGATTCAAATCCATTTCCCGAATCATCGGTAAATCCGATACTAACTGGGAAAGCCGCTGAAGGGTTTCGACCAATTTTGCCTGATCCGCCCCTTTTTCGCCTCTGACACCTTTTAAAAGCGGGGCAGCCTTAATCGAAGAAAGCATTTCTTCGGCTTCGAATTTCGTAACGGGCGTGAGATTGAACACTACATCTTTCAGCACTTCGACATAAATGCCGCCCAGTCCGAACATTATCAGATGTCCGACTCCGGGTTCGGCTTTTGCGCCCATGATGACTTCTTTTCCGCCCGGCATATATTTCTGAATAAAGAATTTCAAATCCGGGGTATTCAGTTTCTTTTTCATGCCTTCTGCCGCGGAACGCACCATTGCTCCGTTTGTCAGATTCACAGCCACACCGCCCATATCGCTCTTATGCAGAACGCTTTCCGAATCTGCTTTGATTACTACAGGGAAACCTATTTCCACAGCAGCTTTTTCTGCGTCTTCGGGCGTCTGGGTCATCCGCCAGTCCGCAACAGAAATGCGGTACGCGCTCAGGATTTCGTAAACATCCGTCGCGGATAGAAATGATTTGCCCGCGGCTTTTGCTTTTTGAAGAATTACTTCTGCCTTGACCCGATCCACGTCATTGAAAACAGAGGGTTCACCGATGTTCCGCGAGCGAAGTTCGCTGTATCTCACCATTGCGGCTGTAGCACGGGCTGCTTCTCCGGGGAAAGCAAAACAGGGAACCCCGCCGTCTTTGAGTATTTTCACGGTTCGGGTCCATTGTCTCGGATCTGTCATCAGATTGCAGATAACCGGCTTTTTCTTCTGCTGACTGACTGCAACAATCTCTTTGGCAATGCTGTCCGTATCCACAAAAAAAGGCGTGACAAACGCGATATAGAGGCAGTCAATGTTTTCTTCTGCCATCATCACATCCATTGCTGCGCGGTAATGCGCCGCAGTGCCGGTGGCAAGCAAATCAGTAGGATTACTGACCGAGGCTTCCGGATAGACTTTTTCCTTTAGGGTCTGAACGGCTTTTGCGGAAAGAGGCGGTATTTCCAGACCTGCTTCTACCAGAACATCCGTGGCAATGACCGCAGGTCCGCCGGTATTCGTGATCATGCCTACCCGTTTTCCTTTGGGAACAGGCTGGGATGCAAAGGCAGCCGCAGCCTGACACAGAGCCGCTTCGTCATGGAAGCTGAGTATGCCCGCTTTTTTGAAAATCAGTTCAGTAGCAATGTCCACCCGTGCAAGTCCGCCGGTATGCGAAGACGCTGCTTTTGCGCCGACTTCGGTACGCCCGGCTTTCATGGCAAGTATCGGTTTTTTTGCTGCCACTTCTTTGGCTACAGCCTTAAATGCGGCGGCATCCCTGAGTCCTTCTACATATAACACAATCACCCGGGTGCCGTCGTCATTGCCCAGATACCGGACAATTTCCGGGATAGTAATGTCGCAGGCATTTCCGTTTGAGGCATAGATGCGTGTTCCTACGCCCATCTGAGAAAATGCCTGATGAATGACTTCTGCCACGCCGCCGCTCAGGGCTGTGATGGAGATATGCCCGGGATCGGGTTTGGTAAAGGTGAAGTTGCAGTAGGCTCTGATTTCCGGGTCTGTGTTGATAATCCCCTGACAGTTAGGTCCGAATATGCGGATGCCGTACTTTTTGGCTCTTTCAAGAAAATCTTTTTCAATAGCCTCGCCCTCGGGTCCGATTTCCTTGAATCCTCCCGAATTGATAATGATGTTTCTGACGCCCTTTTTCCCGCAGTCTTCCACTGCCTGAGGGACCGCTTTTGCCGGAATCACGAGATGCGCCACATCAATGTGATCTGCCGGAACATCTGCAATGCTCTTGTATGCCTTGACGCCGCAAATCTCCTCTGCTTTGGGATTGATGGGATAAATATCTCCTTTGAATCCGAAATCCAAAAGGTTTCGGATCACCCGGTTGCCGATATGAAGTTCCTTCGCGGACGCGCCGATAACTGCAACGGATTTGGGTCTGAACAGAGTGTCTGACATGATTATATCTCTCCTCAACAAATTTTTCAGTAGGGACACGCCGGCGGCGTGTCCCTACTTTTTTTCCTCAAGCTGCTCGATAAATGCCTCGACATTGGTTTTGGTCTGTTCATCGGAGACAAGGCGCAGATCATTCAGATCGCCGTTGATAGTCAGACTCGGAATGCCTGTTTCCTTCTCAAGACGCTGAGGCATACCGTAGCGGCAGTTGGAATTATTGGGGCAGGTTTTGGCGTCGTGATAGATAATGCCGTCAACCTTGAAGAATTCGAGCATATCCTTTATGTATTTCTCTTTTGCCTCATCTGCCCGCACAATGAACAACTCCGTATAAGCCCTTGCCATGCTTCTGAAAGGATCATCCGGATCAAAAGCCGAAAATATCCAACTGTTGCAATAGGTTGAAGCCAGCACATTCGTTTTCAGATTCGTGAACAATTGAGAATGCGCGCTGAGTCTGCCCCAGACCGGCATTCCTTCCCAATAGATTCTGAAACGCTCGTCTTCTACTGCGGCTTCCTTATTTCTAACCCTTTCTTCCAATTCTGCCAGCAATTGCTTATAGTAATTCACTGCCTGCTGTGTGCCTCGCAATACTACCGCAGGACCCATGTGAATCGTTCCGTCAAAAAAGGTGATAGGAGAAGGAACATTGGATGCCGTATCCAGCACTTTTTTCCAGAGATCGGAACATTCACGGGAAAGTGTTACTATCCGCTTCAGTTCGTCTCTGTCGAAATTCCTGCCGGATACCTTTTCCAACGGCTCAATCAACGCTTCCATCTGTTTGGCAACGGATTCGAAATGCTTTTCTGTCACATCTCCGACGCCTCTGTGGGTATGAATGCCGATACAGGGGATATTGAACTCCCTTCCGTACCATGCGAACCAGTCCTGCACATCTCTGCACTGGTTCGTGTTATAAACAAGTACATCCGGTTTCGGAACGCTTTCAATGCCGGGATAGGCTTTGGATAAGGGCGTGATTCCTTTGACGTAGGAGCCGATGTCTGCGGTGAGGTAGGAACAGATATCCGGCGAATAGCCCAGAGCATTGGCTGCCGGGATAAAATCCGTTGCCATGCGCGTCGCGCCCAGCATCGCGCCATGATTTTCGGGAAAATGAACCAGAAAGCCCATGGACCTCAATATCTCGGCAGGACCGACACTGGTACACCATGCAATTTTTTTGTTCCTTGTTTTTGCCGCGTCGTTCAGTTCGTAGAAATACTCGGACATGATCCGCTGCATTTCGCCGGCAGCTTTGATCTTTTTCCGGGGAGTTTTTTTTTCTTCGGTCATTTGTTTTCCTCCTGATTAAATAATATCTGCAAGTCAGAATCCGAAAAAAAACTATGTGTTCTGATTTAACAGCTTTTTCTCATTCAGATAGGTTTTAACTCTTTTGACTATGGTTTCCGCAGCTTCAATATTCTCACGGGCGTCGTTTTCTGTAATACTCAGATAAAAATCATAATCGCCGATTTGTCTTTCCCGGAAAAGGCGGCTTATCAATTTGCTGAAAATTTTAGAAAAGACACCGGTTTTGATGAAATGTTGATTGAATGCACCGATCACAGCAGAATGTTTGGAAAAAGAAAGACCTTTTGTCAAAAGGGCAGCCTGCATCACGTAGAAAGCAGCATAATAGGCACGGGATGAGGCAAAATCATAATCTTTATCATCGAAATTCCGTCGGGCTGCATCTATGGAGCGAATCGCTTTCCGAACGATCAATTGATATTCCGACAGATCATTCACAGAAGAATGCCCTCTGCTCGGACATTCATAAACAGCGGGTTATGAATTTCTTTCCGATATCTATGCTCGGATACAGGAAAAACCGAAAAGACGGCATTGTATTCATACAGAAAATCTCCCGCTGTTTCATCAATGAGATCGTTTAAAAACGGAGAAAGGATATCCAAAACAGCCATACAATCGTAATCAGAACCGGAAACATCTTCTCCTCTTGCTCTGGACCCGAAAAGAATGACCTGTCTGAGATGACTCCCCAACCGCGCCCTCAGTCTGTCCAGAAAGAGATTCAG
>DYRK01000042.1:13934-16968 GCA_020718785.1 Desulfatirhabdium butyrativorans
GCCCCGGTAAGCTGCGGATATTCGGGAACCAAAATTTTTCTTCCGATAATCTCCTGAGTCATACTCACCAGAAAAGGATTATGTGCCACTACGCCGCCGGTCATGACTACATTTTCCGTAAGCGAATCCATTT
Organism: Desulfatirhabdium butyrativorans; assembly: GCA_020718785.1. Lineage (GTDB taxonomy): Bacteria > Desulfobacterota > Desulfobacteria > Desulfobacterales > DYRK01 > DYRK01. Next base: position 14,068 of record DYRK01000042.1, read on the forward strand.
CCATCACCCGCCTGATTACCGAGAAAAACAGACCTTTGACAATATCGGGAACCTTTTTGCCGTTCCGTATATTTTCAAGCACTTCTGTACCTGAGAAAACCGTGCAGAAACTCCCTAATTTTACCATGTCATGCGATTGTCTCGCCAGACGGTCCATATCTCCGATAGGAATATCTAAACGGGCAGACATCTCTTCAAGAAATGCGCCGGTTCCTGCCGCGCATTTCCGGTTCATCTTGAAATTGATGCGCTGTCCGTCTTTATCTAACTTGATGATTTTGTTATCTTGTCCCCCGATGTCAATGATAGTGACAGGCATGGGAAAGTAGTGATAGCATCCCTTTGCATGACAACTGATTTCGGTTTTGCTGTCATCGGTGACAAATCCTACATTCTTTCTCCCGTAGCCTGTGGAAACCGCACTGACAATATCTTTTTCTTCGGCATCTGCCATTTTCAGGGCAATATTCAGGCAGGCTTTTGCTGTCGCGGAGAAATCGGTTCCGGATTTCTCCGCAGCCCTGCCGATCAGATGTCTGTCAGAATCGAGAACCGCTACTTTGGTTCTTGATGCGCCTACATCAATGCCTGCAAAAACCGCCCGCGATGTCATATTTCTCTTTTCTCATTTTCAGAATATAAAGAAACCGAGTTTTTTTGAAAAAACTCGGTTTGTTATTCAAAATCTGGACTCCAGCACTTTCACAAGATTCCTGATGGTGATATTATACGGCGTCTCGATGCCGGCCTGTCTGCCGTACTCAATGAATTTCCCGTTGATGTAGTCAATCTCGGTTCTGCGTCTCATCTCAATATCCATGAGCATGGACGGCTTGTGGTCCCCGGCTTTCTTCATATATTCTATGCAGTAGGGATAAAAATCCCATCCCAGAGAAATCTCATTGGCTCTGGCGATTTTCACGCATTCTTTGACCAACGCGTCCACAATCTGAAAACTGATGGGATCGTGCATTGCCTGCGCCATAGTCACACCTGTCACGGCGCATACAGGGTTCATGCAGGCATTCAGGATACCTTTGCGCCAGACCATGGAGACAATCTGATCCGTGTGAGTTGTTACGAGACCGCTTAGGCTGAGAACTTCGGCAATCGCAGCAGCGGCAGTACCGGAAGCCGGGTCCAGTTCCTGAAGAAAATGCGGGGGATGATGAAAAGGCATCCGCACATGACCGGGCTTTGCAAGAGCGCAGCCGTAATTCACTACTGCCCTCATCACAGGCTTTCTGCCCAGAGTTTTGGCAAGTTCGAGTTCTGTATCAATTCCGTTCTGCCAACTGACGACATACATGCCTTCTTTATAGAATCCTTCGAGGGCAGAGGCAATCAGGGGCAGTGCATTGGCTTTTACAGTAATAAAAATCACGTCGGGATGGTATTGTGCCAGATCATCAATTGTGCGGCAGGTTCTTGTGACTTTCTGCTGAAGATTTTCCGCTCCTTCGATAATAATTCCGGGGTCTGTCGAGGGGCTGAGCAAATCTGCTACTACATCGCAAAGAGTCACCTCATATCCGGCTTTTGCGAGAAAAGCCGCGACAATGCACCCCACCGGACCGGCTCCGACAACAGCAAAGGATTTGGGATCGAATTTCGATTCTGCTTTCATAAAAACCTCCTCCCCTGTTTAACTTTCGGTTTCAAGAATCCCGAAGGATTCGGCATCTAAAAGTTTGATGCCGTTTTTCTGCAATGTCTCAATGGCGTTGTCATTATCGCTGAAACGGAATATCATCACAGCTTTACCCGATGATGACCCCACAAAGGCATAAGTATAAAGCACATTGATTTTTGCTTCCATGAGAGGTTTCAGGATTTTCGCAAGACTTCCGGGTTTGTCTTCAATCTCTGCGGCAAGCACATCATCAACCCGGGCTGCTATATGTTTTTCCATCAGAATCCGACGGGCAGCAGCGATATCCGAAACCAGCAGCCGCAGTTGTCCGAATGCGCCGGTGTCAACGAGATTCAACGCTCTCAGATTGATTCCGGCTTCACCGAGCGCATTGGTCACTTCAAACAGGCGACCGGGTGAATTTTCGATAGCAATAGAAATCTGTTTCAGTTTCATAAGCAAACCTCCGTTTGAATTGTTCAACTATCTGAAACATAAGGGTAAGATGGGAAATCACGCTCCTCAGAATCTGAATTTGAGACCGCCGAAAACCGCATTATCCGAAAGGTCCCATTTTGTCCGGTTTTCGCCGAATTCGGCTTTGATGCCTCTGTAGCCTAGCAGCAATGTGCCGATTTTGTCTCCCAAAATATTCAGACCCAGACTGATCCTGTATTCCGTATAATTATCTGCATCGCCGAAAGAAAGCGAGTCCGGCGCGATACATACATTTCCAGAAAGCTCGAAATCAAGAGGGACATCATAAAAAATTTCAACTCCGGGAATGTCATAAAGAAAGGAAAGAAGAAACGCGGCAGCCATAACATCCCCTTCTTTCCGCTGCTGTTTCATGGTTCCCCATAGTCCCTTGAATCCTATATCCAACCGCAGCATTTCAGACAGCACTTTGTTTCCGACAGACAAAGACAGCCCGCCAACGGTATAATCTTCATCATCGCTGTTGATGACATTGATACGGCCGGACAGAGTCGTGCCGCTGTCTCCCAATTCACGAATGATTCCGAGCCTTCCTTCCACAGAAGACTGATTGGCATCCACTTCGATTTCAAACATATTCGCATTTTCAGTTTCCGGCTGCCAGCCATACTGCTTTGTATCCGCCTCGATTTCAAACATTTCCGCCGATGAACTGTCTGATATAACTGCGACAAGAAATAAACTCAACAGTATAATATGCCTCATGACTTATTTTCTCCCATTATGTTTTCTTCCGGAGTGCGGAAATGAAAAAATAAAATCCCTTTAGG
>DYRK01000042.1:17068-18860 GCA_020718785.1 Desulfatirhabdium butyrativorans
TTTTATCAGTTTCTCCAATTCATACTGTTTCACTTTCACCGAATCCAGCCCCGACTTGGGAAGTTTGGTAAGGAAAGTTATCTCCTTGGGAAAATAGAAAGGTCCCATCTCTTTTTTGACAAACACTGTTTTGACGAATCGCCTAATATCATTTTTCAGGGAATCCGACCGGGATATTCCCGGCTTTAATACCACAAAAGCATAAGATTTTATCATTTTGCTGTTCTCGCGATAATAAAAGATGACCGCACTTTCAGCCACTGCCGGATAGCTGTTTACAATTTTTACAATTTCATCTGTTTTTTCCAGCGTGTCAGGAAATCTTGTCCGGTCAACTCCGCCGGCAGTCAGAGGAATATCGCTGACACATTCGATCCATGAAGGGAGTTTATAATCTTCGAGTCCTTTTTTTCCGAATTCATTTGTCACAAAGCGGTAAATATCTTTCCTGAGTTCATTCGAACAGTTCCTGCCCGGCTCTGATACTATAAAGAGATAGGGTCTCAGTATCTTGTTTTCATCTTCATAAATATATACAGCACTTTGTGTCACAGCAGGATGGGTGTTGACAATAGCCTCGATTTCTCCGGGATCCATCCACCTGCAGCACAGCAGAGATTTTTCTTTTTTATCAGTACCGGCATCAAAAGGATTTCTGGTCTGTGGCTTGAATTCCCTCAGTATTTCGATATTTTCATATACGATTCTGCCGTTGGTCAGAATCAGAAGGATAACAGGGATATATAAGACAATCAGCATCCAAAGCGTTGCATCTTTCCATCCTGACGCACCTATCCACCCTACGGCGACAACAAGTCCGATAAATCCCGCAGCCGCTATCGCGGGAGACAAATAGTGAACTCTGCCGAGCATAAGATTCGAAAATTTGTCCGTATCTATATAATAGGCGGTCAGTACCGCGAGAATACAGGCATAAACCGCTGTCAGGCTGATCAGATCACCGCTGGTCATTTTCCTTTTATCATTGTATTCGGCTGTCAGCAGATAAATTACCCCGAAACATGCGATCACCCCCCAGGAAATTTCCGTGTCTATCTTCAGCGGAATATAAATTGCCTGCATCATTTTCTTGACTATGAGGCAGAAGCTCTCAATCAGATTGATTAATGTCTTTTCCATGCGGCAAAATCACTTTTCATTTCTCACTTCTCACTCTTCACTTCCTCTTCGTTCCTCAGCGCAATCGGCGGCGCGAGAATTTCGCTGAATATGACAGCCTGCCGCAAATCTTTCGGGGACAGATGAAACCGCGATTCTGAAACACGCTTTTCAGGTAGGGACATGCCGGCGGCGTGTCCGGTTTTATCCCTCAATATCGGCGCCGGAAGCTTATCTTTCGGCTCTGCGACAGTTGTAACAGGCTTTTCTGTTTTTTGCTGGGCTTCTTTCATTTTTTCGGAAAGTTCTTTAAAAAAATCTCCGACATTCTCCTTAATCAGTTGTACTTTGTTCTGCCCGGAATCGCCTTTTTTTTGCTGAATTTTTTTCAGAATACGGGAAAAAATCCATATAAAAAAAATAACAATCCAGAAGATGCCTTTTATAATTCCAATTGTGCTGCCGCTCATAATATCACCGCTCAGGATATGGTTTTTTTCTCGTTCCCAAGCCCCGGCTTGGGAACGAGGGAAAGGGCATGTCGGCGACATGCCCCTACGATTTTCAAGGGTTTATTCGGAACGCTTATCCGCCGATGCAATGGAATCGCGCATCTGAGTATCAGCCATAATATTTTTCATCCGATAATAATCCATGATGCCGAAATGACCTT
>DYRK01000491.1 GCA_020718785.1 Desulfatirhabdium butyrativorans
TTTCCGGGAAAGGTTTTTTTCAGGTTTGATATAATCAAGAACTTTAAAATAATAAGGAAATCCTGATGCCGCTCATCACCATCAAAGAAACCGCAGGCTTTGACCAAAGCCCGAATGCTATTGTGATTTTTGACCGACATGAATTTCCGATTACCGTTAAAGACCCGTTTTCAGCCGAAGAAGAAGAACGGCTGGAATGGTATTTTGAAACATATCTGGAATTTCCCTTTGCCAATCAGGTTGAATACAAACAAGCTGCCGAAAGCGTCAAAGCTTACGGACAATCTCTGTTTGCACAGATTTTTGAAAGCAATGTCAAGGTGTTCGGCAGATACACTCAGGCGCGGCAGGCAGACTTGAGCAGTCTGAATTTTGAAATCATCGGCTCGCCGGAATTTCACCGTCTGCACTGGGAAGCTATCAGAGAACCGGAATTTGAACCTTTTGTGATTCACGCGCCGATGGTGCGAACTACGGTTCATCCGCCGAAAATCACGATCAATGTTCAGCCTTCTCCCACAATCAACCTGCTGATTGTTACCGCAAGACCCGGCGTGGCGTCAGATGTCGGATACCGCACAATTTCCCGCCCCTTGGTGAACGGATTGAGAAAAGCAAATCTGCCGGTCAGAATTGATATTTTAAGACCCGGCACATATTCGGCATTGATGAATCATCTGAATAAAATCCGCACAGATAAAGGCGTGGGCTATTATCACATTGTTCATTTTGACCTGCACGGCGCATTGATGACCCATGAACAAACCAAAACCTTCTGCAAAGCGGACTGCGTGATGTTCAAACGCTACGGACGCCCTGAAATTTCAGAATATGAAGGCAAAAAAGCATTTCTGTTCTTTGAACCCGAAGATGACAGCAAAGCAGATTATGCCGAAGCTTCCGAAATTGCGGAATTGCTGATTTATCATCATGTTCCGGTCGTGATTCTCAATGCCTGTCAATCCGGCAAACAAATCGGCACGACAGAAACCAGTCTCGGCAGCCGTCTGCTTCAATCCGGCGTTCAGAATGTTTTGGCAATGGGCTATTCCGTTACCGTGAGCGCGGCTGAGTTGATGATGAAAACCCTGTATCAGTCGCTCTTTGAGAAAAACGATATTTCCCTTGCCGTGCGGAAAGCCCGCGCCGAACTTTATGCGGACAAAGAACGCCGGGCATATTTCAATCAGAAAATTGATTTGGAAGACTGGCTTCTGCCGGTGGCATACACGGGAAGTTCCGGCGGTCATACCGCGCTTCCTCTGCGCCGCATGAGTTCTGAAGAAGAAGCAGCTTATCTGTTTTCGGAATCCTCATCATACACAGCCCCCGAACCGACTTACGGATTTATCGGCAGAGACTTGGATATTTTGCAGATTGAAAAACGCCTGCTTTCTGTCAGCGAAGACAAAACGCGCAATCTCCTGCTGATTCGCGGCATGGGCGGCGCGGGCAAAACATCTCTGCTGCATCATCTCATGGAATGGTGGCAGAAAACCGGATTTGTGAAAGAGGTGTTTTATTTCGGATACGATGCGAAAGCATATACCCTTCATCAAATCATGGATAATATTGCCGAAAAACTCTTTTCAAAGGGTCCGCTGCCCAGAGGATTTGCGGTTTCTCCCGAATTATCCGCTTTCAGAAGCATGTCATTACAAATGCAGCAGCAGAAATTGAGTAACATATTAATAAAAGAGCGTCATCTTCTGGTTCTGGATAATCTTGAATCCGTAACCGGCGAATATCTTTCCATCCGAAACACGCTGACCATTGAAGAACGCCAAGCAATCCGGGCGTTTCTTGCGGGGCTGCTTAACGGTGAAACCCTTGTTCTGATGGGAACGCGGGGCGGTGAAGACTGGCTGATTTCAGGAAAGAACGCGCCGCTCAGGAAAAACGATATTTACGACCTGCCCGGACTTGACCCTGAATCTGCTTCAAAATTGGCGGAAAATGTGCTGAATCGGCATGTTCAGGATAGAAAAAAGCGCTCCGAATATCAGAAAAGCAAAGAATTTCAACGCCTGCTGAAAATTCTGAACGGCTATCCGCTGCCGATTGAAGTGGTTCTGGAAAATCTGAGCCGACAGACGCCCGCTCAGATTGCGGACGCTTTGCAAGCCGGAGATGTGAATCTGGATGCCGAAGATGCTCAGGAAAAAACTGATAGTATTCTGAAATGTATTGATTATTCTCACAGCGCGTTATCCGAAGATGCTCAGAAAATGCTGTTGTGCCTTGCGCCGTTCACGGGGGTGATAAATGTTCAATGGCTGACGCAGTATTACCCCACCCCCGACCCCTCCCCGAAACGGAGAGGGGAGTCAGACCAGTTCCCCATTCCCTCTCAGGGAAGGGGGCAGGGGGTTAGGTCATGGCAGGACATTATCAGAGAATGCGTCAGTCGGGGATTGATGGGAGCGCATGAATTTCCGGGATACATCAATCTTCAGCCGATTTTTCCGTATTTTCTGAGAAGCCGATTGAATGCGGCAGATGAATCTTTGAAAAAGGCAATTGAGACAGGGTTTCGGGAACTTTATGACGGCATCGGCGGAGCTTTGGGGCAATTGCTGCAATCCAAAGAACCGCAGGAAAAGATTCTGGGGCAGGCGTTGACGAGGCTGGAATATGAGAATCTGATGACGGCGTTGAAGTTGGCTTTGGAAGAGCAGGTTTCGGTTTGGGGATGTTATGTGGTTCTGAATACCTATTATGAAGCGAATCAGGACTATCCGAAGGCTCTGTCAGTGGCTCAAAATGTGCTTTCCGGTCTGAAAAACTATCCGCCTGAAAAGATTAGCGAAGATATTCGGACAGAGCGGATTCGGGTAACATCGGATTTGGCAGATAGCTATCAAAAACTCAAACAATATGAACAGGCTGAAAAAGCGTATCTTGATAAACTGAACTATCTGAAAGAAATTGAAGCTATTGAGAAGGATAGACGCTGGAAATCCGAAGCCGTTACCTATCACAATTTGGGAATAGTGGCACAGGAGCAGCGGCAATATGAGCAGGCAGAGCAATACTATCAGAACGCTCTCAGAATCAAGATTGAGTTCGATGACCGGTATTCTCAGGCGTCCACCTATCACCAGTTGGGAATAGTGGCACAGGAGCAGCGGCAATATGAGCAGGCAGAGCAATACTATCAGAACGCTCTCAGAATCAAGATTGAGTTCGATGACCGGTATTCTCAGGCGTCCACCTATCACCAGTTGGGAAGGGTGGCACAGGAACAGCGGCAATATGAGCAGGCAGAGCAATACTATCAGAACGCTCTCAGAATCAAGATTGAGTTCGATGACCGGTATTCTCAGGCGTCCACCTATCACCAGTTGGGAAGGGTGGCACAGGAACAGCGGCAATATGAGCAGGCAGAGCAATACTATCAGAACGCTCTCAAAATCTATATTGAGTTCGATGACCGGTATGAGCAGGCAGGAACCTATCACCAGTTGGGAAGGGTGGCACAGGAGCAGCGGCAATATGAGCAGGCAGAGCAATACTATCAGAACGCTCTCAAAATCTATATTGAGTTCGATGACCGGTATGAGCAGGCAGGAACCTATCACCAGTTGGGATGGGTGGCACAGGAGCAGCGGCAATATGAGCAGGCGCGGGAGTATTATCTGAAAGCATTGGGAATTTTGAATGAATATGATGAATACAGTTCGGGCGTAGCGTTACGCAATTTATCCCGCCTCTATTCCGAAAGCCAAGATGCGGGACTGCCTGCGGCTGTGGCGGGTGTGCTGGGGATTTCGGTTGAGGAAGCGGAGCGGGTGTTGGCTGGGGCGTTGAATGAGGATTGAAGGATAAAATACTGTTTTTCAAGCTTTTTATGAAAAGTTTAAGGAGGATTTTTTATGTATGGTGAAATTTCAATCGTACTGAATTTTCCGAGTTCGATTCTTCTGGCTTTGCGGGAAACACCGGAGCGTTTCAAAACAGAAGCTAAAATGGTTTTGGCAGCCAAATTGTTTGAGATGAAGAAACTTACTTCGGGTCAAGCCGCGATGTTAGCCGGGACAGATCGTGTTAATTTTCTTCTGAATTTGCATAAATACGGAGTGTCGGCGTTGGATGCTAGCGAAGAAGAATTTGCCGCAGAGGTAGAAAATGCCTGACGAAGCAGTTGTTATCAATACCGGACCTGTAATCGCTCTGAGTATTCTGGGGATGTCCGATATTTTGAAAAAATTCTATCAGCCGATTTATTTGCCCCTTGCTGTTGAGCATGAAATCCGACATGGCGGGTATAATGCACCGGGATATAAAGAAATAAATGCTGACTGGCTGATAAGATATAAGCTGAATATGCCTATGCCGCTGCTTTTATCAATGGAGCTTGATATGGGCGAGGCTGAAACAATAGCTTCTGCTTTGGAATTAGGAATCAAGAAAGTTATAATAGATGAAAGCATGGGGCGTCAGATAGCGACTTATACCTTAAAAGCCCATAAATTTGGATTTTTTAAAGGACTGAAAGTTGAG
>DYRK01001202.1 GCA_020718785.1 Desulfatirhabdium butyrativorans
TCCCCTGTGGTTGCCCTTTTCTTTTCACACAGGGCAACCACAGGGGGGTTGCCCCTACAGTTTATTATTCAAAAGGGCGTACTACATACAACTCCGTGAAATTTAATTTCTGAAAACCTATATAGCTACTATTCCATGAGTCATCATATCGTTGAAGTCAAAGACCTTGAGTACGTCTATCCTGACGGCACAGCCGCTCTGAAAGGGATTTCTTTCCGTATTACGCACGGAGAATCCGTAGCAATTATCGGAGCAAACGGAGCAGGCAAATCCACGCTGCTGCTTCATCTGAACGGCTATCATGTTCCGACAAAAGGCAGTCTGCGTATCGGCGATTTCCCTTTGACCAAAAAAACGCTGCCCGCTGTCAGACGGACTGTCGGCATGGTGTTTCAGGACCCGGACGATCAGTTATTTATGCCTACGGTTTATGACGACGTGGCATTCGGTCCCCTGAATCTGGGATTTCCGCCGGAGGAAGCCGATGCAAGAGTCATGAACGCGCTGTCGCTTGTCGGACTTTCCCATTTGAAAAACAGACCCCCGTACCGGCTGTCCGGAGGCGAAAAGCGGTCTGCGGCAATCGCTTCGGTGCTTTCCATGAGTCCTGATATTTTAGTCATGGATGAGCCTACATCCAATCTGGACCCCAAATCCAGACGCAACCTGATCAGCCTGCTCAAAACCTTCAGGCACACCAAAATCATTGCCACCCACGATCTGGATATGGTATTGGATCTGTGTGAACGCACTATCATTATTCATCAGGGCAGCATTACGGCAGACGGTCCTACGCTGGAACTGTTTCAGAATGAGACGCTTTTGGAAGAAGGACATCTGGAAAAACCTGTGCGGATGCAGTGCGATTGCTGGAAAAAGAAATTCCCGACCGCATAACTCCTATAAATTTTCAGATATGGAATCGTAGAGTCATGCCGGCGGCGTGATCTGCTTTTTTTCTCGTTCCCAAGCCCCGGCTTGGGAACGCACTTGCCGGGGAAGCCC
>DYRK01001203.1 GCA_020718785.1 Desulfatirhabdium butyrativorans
TTACTGTAAACAAAAATTTATTTAGTTGTACTAATTTTCAAACACCTTCTAGACCTGTTTCTGATTCCGGCAATGGACCGGCAGGCAGACCTGAGATTCAAGGATGGAAAACTCAGCTACAATCTGGCGTGGATTCTACTGACCTTCGGCGGTATATTCGGGCTTCACCGCTTCTACATGGGGAAATGGCTGACAGGACTTATGTTCTTAGCAGCAACCGGAGCATTCCTCATCGGAGGCATCGTTTTTGCAGCTTTTTTTGTTGCCGGGGGCTTTATCCCTGTTATTATTCTGCTTATCGGATATGTCTATGATTTCTGGACATTGAATGAACAGATCAACCTTATCAATGCTTCGTGACAGGAGTTGAAAGGAGGAACATATCATGGCAAAGAAAATTCTGGTCATTGACGATGACCCCGTTATTGTCAAATATCTTACAAGTATTTTTAACGATAACGGCTATGAGACATGCACGGCTTCCGACGGAGCCGAGGCACTTGAGATCACAAAGAAAGAAAAGCCTGATCTTATAACGCTTGATCTTGAGATGCCGGAGGAATGGGGGACGAGATATTACCGCAAGCTTTCAAAGGAAAAAGAACTGAAGGCAATACCGGTCATTGTGATCAGCGGAATGCAGTCGCGCCACCTTTCGATAAAAGATGCGGCAGCTTATCTCAGCAAGCCTTTTGATCCGGATAAGCTGATGGCAGTTGTCAGAAAAGCCATCGGTTAGAAGTAGGGGCATGTCGGCGACATGCCCCCTACGATTACAAACTGTATGTCGAATTTTGAAAAGGGCATGTCGGTGACATGCCCCCTACGATTACAAACTGTATGTCGAATTTTGAAAAGGGCATGTCGCCGACATGCCCCTACGATTATAAACTGTATGTCGAATTTTGAAAAGGGCATGTCGCCGACATGCCCTTTTCTACGATTATAAACTAGACATTTTCGGAAATAAGAATTATCTTTAGAGAGCCGGGAGTTTCCGGCAT
>DYRK01001204.1 GCA_020718785.1 Desulfatirhabdium butyrativorans
AGGGAATAAGGGGACAGGCAACTTATTCAGGCCCAAGCAGAGACAATTAGCCGTGCTTCGGGCGCACCGGGAAGCCGATGCGTCCGGCATGAAGAAGCTCCTGCAAAAAAACATCGCAATCGCAGCGTCATCGCCCGACACGGCCAGCCTCACGCAGGGCACGGGCTATCTCATGCATGGATATCTTGCCAATATTCGGGATCTTTTCTAACTCCCTCGGACTGATGGCGGCAATGATTCGAGGGTTTTCCAATATCTCTTCCGAACCGTAATAGCTCGTTAATGCATGTTGAACCCTCTTCGACAACCGCTTTTTGAAAGTGGGGTATGAATCGAAATTATCTTTCAGTTCTTTCAGTCTGAGATATATCTGCCGCGCTCTTTCGATGCAGATGTCAAAGTCTTTTGCTATTTTACTGTATGTGGCGCCGGATTCCCTCATGGCGAAGATTTTTTCATTTCTCTCATGCATATTCATGGCGTCCTCTCGAATCTGGTTCCTGGCAATGCCGGTTGCCGCACCTTCAGTTCAATCTTGTTTATCCCTCTTGGCGATGCCGGGCAAAAAGGCTGTAAACGCCTTCAGCAATGAGGCTATCTGCCCGAAAAACATCTTTTGAATTTCCGCGGTCGCATGATTTCCCGGCGCCACGCCCTCGAACTCCTCCGACGTGAACCTGCCGTTCTCGAACTTCTTTTCTTTGGCCTTCACGTAAGTGTTTCCGCCGACAGAAGATACTTCACGATAGGAATACCGGAACGAAATAAACGGGCTGTTTCTTCCGGCAGGATTCAGTATCTCCATTTCTTTCCCACGATCAACCTTGATTTCGGGTCTTTTTTCCATCGCGCCCTCTTTTCTCCCCTCATCACAATCAACAACTGAAACTGGTTGCTGACGCCGGACGCATCATAGAACCAAACTGCGAGAAGGTAAAGGGATAATCGCAATCTTATTCAAGCGCAATGCAGATTTTTGAAGCATACTTGACAAAACAGTCATT
>DYRK01000492.1 GCA_020718785.1 Desulfatirhabdium butyrativorans
GGGCTTCCCCGGCAAGTGCGTTCCCAAGCCGGGGCTTGGGAACGAGAAAAATCGTGTATTCTTTCGGCATGGGCATGTCGCCGACATGCCCCTACAATTCGGAGACGTGAATATATCCATGTATCGGAATTTCCCTGAAAAAGTAACACTCATCGAAGTGGGAACCCGGGACGGATTCCAGTTTGAAAGCCTATCTATCCCCACATATCTCAAAATTGAAATCATCACCGCGCTTGCCGATGCCGGATTAAAGCATATTCAGGCAGTATCTTTTGTTCACCCCGGAATTGTCCCACAGATGGCAGATGCCGAAGAAGTATCGAAACGTCTTCCTGAGCGGGATGACGTTTGCTACAGCGGTCTGGTTCTGAATATCAGGGGACTGGAGCGAGCATATCGTGCGGGCTTGAAACATGTCGAGATTTCGATTTCTGCCAGCGACACCCACAGCCGCAAAAATACAGGCATGTCTCTGAATCAGGCGATTGAGCAGGGCAAGGCAATGATTCATCTCGCGCAGAGCTACGGAATGCACATTCGTGCGGGCATCCAATGTGCATTCGGCTGCGTGTATGAAGGCAGTATTCCCCAAGACCGCATTGTGAAAATTGCAGGTGTGTTTTTGGATGCCGGTATCGGGAAATTGGCAATTGCCGATACTACCGGAATGGCAACGCCGCTTTCCGTCAACGCTCTTATTACATCACTCCTCAATTCTCACTCTTCACTCCTCACTTCAATACCGATAGTTCTGCATTTGCATGACACCCGCGGACTGGGCTTAACCAATGTAATGACTGCAATGGATTGCGGTATCAGTGAATTTGACACGGCTCTGGCAGGCATGGGCGGATGTCCTTTTGTCTTCGGTGCGGCGGGCAATATTGCCACAGAAGATACGGCCTATCTTATGGCTTCTCTGAATATCGAAACCGGCGTTGATATTTCAAAAGTCTCAGCCTGTTCGAGACGCCTCGAAGCTTTTTTCGGGAAGGCTTTTCCCGGGAAGATTTATCGGCTGGGTCCAAAGTGAGGCTGCTGAAGGGGAACACAATAAAATCTATTGACAATCCATTCTCAACAGCATTATATTCTATTACAAAATTTAACACAGGAGGAAAGATAAAAATGAATGAATTTATAGATCAACAACCTTTTCGTGGTGAACTTATACCAGATGACCCTGATGATACGAAAGGCAACCCAGAGCCTCGGTGTCCATGTGTTCTTTTGTTGGACACTTCCGGTTCAATGGGAGGAGAGCCGATCAGAGAGTTAAATGCAGGTTTGGCGACTTTTAAAGAAGAGTTGTCTGCTGACACACTTGCTATGAAACGGGTTGTAGTGGCAATTATAACCTTCGGACCTGTGAATATTGCAACCGAGTTTCATACAGCGATGAATTTTCATCCGCCTGTTTTGGATGCCGGCGGTGATACGCCGATGGGCGCAGCGATAAAGCGGGGGATTGCTTTGGTCAGAGAGCGCAAAGATTTTTATAAGGAAAAAGGTATCGCTTATTATCGTCCGTGGATATTTCTGATTACCGACGGTGCGCCCACAGACGAATGGCAAAGTGCTGCCGCTACGGTCAGGGAAGGAGAAACAGCGAAATCATTTGCTTTCTTTGCTGTCGGAGTACAAAACGCAGATATGAATATACTGCGTCAAATTTCTGTGCGTGAGCCGCTGAAACTGAAAGGGCTAGAATTCAGAAAATTGTTTAAGTGGCTATCCGATTCAATGGGACAGGTATCTCATTCAGTTCTCGGAACCTCTGTTCCTATTTCTCCGCCACAAGGATGGACAGAGGTATGAAGTGGAAAATTGTTCAGGCTTCCGTTATCGGCACCTCTCACCTTACCAGAGGAACGTCATGTCAGGATAAATGTCTTACAAAGATTGTTCACGACAGACAGGGGGATGAAATCTTTGTAGGTCTGGTATCAGACGGCGCCGGCAGTGCAATTGAAGGAGGTCATGGAGCCGAAATCGCTTGCAGAACTGCTTTAGAAGAGATAACATCTTGGATTAGTAAGAAAAATAATGTTATTCAAAGTTCTTCTGAATCTGAAATTGCTCCAAATCAGATAAAGAAATACGCTCTTCAATTTCTTAAAGTTGTTCAAAGGGAGATAGAAAAATATGCTCCTCGACTTCCTGAATTCATTCCGAAATGGATAGAAAAAATCAGGAAAAAGATCGAATACAAGGCTGAAGCCAAATATTTGTCTGAAAGAGATTCTGTATATAGTTTGTCTCGTGAAACAGTTGAAAAATGGATAGCAAAAATTAAGGAGGAAATTGAACACGAGGCTCAGGTCAAAGGGCTGCGTTCAAGAGATTATGCCTGCACCTTCTTAGGTGCTGTTATTGGTAATGATTTTTCAGCTTATTTTCAAATCGGAGACGGAGCAATGGTGGTTTATGACGGGGAGTACAAGATTATTTTCTTTCCGGACACAGGAGAATATGCCAATACGACTTTCTTAGTCACGGATAAAAACGTCCATGAACACTTGCATACTCGATTTGATCCGGGCAGGATAGATGAGATTGCTCTTTTTTCCGACGGACTGCAACGGCTTGTACTACATTACAAATCTAAAACCGCTCACGGACCTTTTTTTGAGCCGATGTTTTCTGTTTTGAGAAAAGAGTCGCCGGGATATTCAGATATTCTGAACAAGAAGCTTGAAGAATTTCTTAGCAGTAAAGCAGTAAATGAGCGCACAGATGATGACAAGACGCTTGTAATGGCAACACGGAAGATGTAGCTTTAAGAAAATATTTCCAGCTCCGGAGTGCCAAATTTACTGTTCGGCACTCCGGAAGTTTTTTATTAAAACTTATAGATAATAGTGTATGTATGGCAGTTTTTGATTCTAAAGGACATTCTATTCCTCTTGGTCACCGACTTGGCAGCGGCGGTGAAGGAGATGTTTATAAAGTAGCGATAGATGGGGCTGATTTGGTTGCAAAAATTTACCATAAGCCTGTTAATCCTGAAAAACAGGAAAAGCTTATGGGAATGTTCAGAACTTCAAATGACAGATTGGATGGGATTTCAGCATGGCCATTGGGTACGCTTCATAATATAAATGGGGCGGTCATAGGCTTTTTAATGCAAAAAATGACCGGATATCTGCCGATTCACGAACTTTACGGACCCGCCCATCGAAAGCAGAAATTTCCAAACGCAGACTGGGCATTTCTGATTCAGGCGGCAAGAAATGTCGCTGCCGCATTCAGCACAATGCATAGCTATAGCTATGTAATCGGAGATGTGAATCAGGGAAATATCTTTGTTGCCCAAAATGCCACCATAAAGCTGATTGATTGTGATTCTTTTCAAATTCCAATTAACGGTAGGTGTCATCTGTGTGAGGGCGGTGTGGGGCATTTTACTCCACCTGAATTGCAAAGAGTTCGGTTCCGTGATGTCACGCGGACAGCAAATCATGATAATTTCGGGCTTGCCGTGATTTGCTTTCATCTCCTCTTTATGGGGCGGCATCCGTTTGCAGGCGTATATCAGGGACAGGGAGAAATGCCCATTGAAAGAGCGATAAGTGAATTCCAATTTGCTTTTGGAACACATGCCAATCATCGAGAAATGAAACCGCCGCCGTATTCCCTTCCGTTTACAAGTATATCACAGCATGTAGCTCTACTGTTTGAACGGGCTTTCTCAGAAGAAGGCTCCCGTAACGATGGAAGACCCAGAGCCACGGATTGGGTTTATGTCTTAGACGAACTGAGAAACCAACTGAGGACTTGCGGCTATAACCCGGCGCATAAATATATCAACGGGCTTCCAAGTTGTCCGTGGTGCGATCTTGAACGCTCCGGTGTACCACCTTTCTTTAATAATCTCCGTACAACATCAATTTTTGATCTTGCTGAAGTATGGAAACGGATTCTGGGAATTTCTTCACCCGGTGAAGCTTTGCCCATTAATTTATGGAGCTTCGTTGTTGTCCCAAAACCGTTACCTCAGGAAGTTATCAAAGCGCGCTCCGGCATATTCAACTCAATCAAGTCGTTCTTTTTTAGAGAAAGCGAAGTTGTCATCAGAGAGCGTAAAAAACGTCAAAATGCCTTTGATGAGGCACAACGTATCTGGAATAACGCCAAATGGAAATGGGAAAATGAAGCCGGAGAAATATCTTTTAAGGTTAAAATGCAAGAGCTTGAGAAATTACGCTCCGAATATGAGAGGTTACTATCCGAAGAGGAAACTGAAAAGAGAAAATTATATGATAATCGGCGAGAGTTGGCATTAGAACATTTTTTAGGCAATTTTTTTATAGACAAGGCAACAATTCCGAATATAGGACCCGGCCGTAAAGCAATGCTTGCCTCTTTCGGTATTGAAACGGCTGCTGATATAGAATGGAATCGGATTATTATGATAAGAGGATTTGGAGAGGCATTGACTAGAAGGCGTTTAAAAATTAGTGAAACTATTTAGTCATAGTCTTACTCTTAG
>DYRK01000043.1 GCA_020718785.1 Desulfatirhabdium butyrativorans
TACAAAAGTGCAAATTATGACAGTGGCAAGAATATCTCAGTTTCCGGAGATTTTCCGCCCTCTCTGCTTCATAATGGTCTCCGCCAGTTTCTGCAACTCTTCTTCGGAAAGCCCTTTGAGGCGTTCTTCCGGAGGAAGACCTTTGATGCGTTCTTCCGGCGAAAGTCCTTTGATGAGTTCTTCCGGCGAAAGTCCTCTGATGCGTTCTTCCGGGGGAAGTCCTTTGATGCGTTCTTCCGGGGGAAGCCCTTTGATGCGTTCTTCCGGCGAAAGTCCTTTGATGAGTTCTTCCGGGGGAAGTCCTCTGAGCCGCTCTTCCGGCGGAAGTTTGTGAATATGTTCCCGAACATAATCTTTTCGGTAATCTTCTATGGTGTAAGGCATGGCAAATCCCTCGATTTCATATTTCCTGAAAAGATCGTTAAGCAGTGTGCTCATCTCGTCAGACCGCCTGCTGTACTCGGCTCCGTACTTCACGTTTTCAGGGACCGTGCTGAACAGCAGCCACAGGGCGTTCCGCTCCGTTTTCGGAATCCGGGAAAGCACGACAATCCTTACCGGACGGACCGCCCACTGCACTTCGTAAACACCCTCTCCCGTCTGAACGGGTGTCACTTCGCCGAACAACTTTTTCGGATACCGGGTGCTGACCGCGTACAGCCGGAAATCTTCTGCCGGCAGCAGCGATTTCAGTGAGGGGCTAGTCTGCTTCCGATAGTTCACGTAATGGCACAGGAGTTCCTCAATCGCCCAGTCGTCCAGCGATTCCTGATGCGATTTGTAGGTCAGAAGGTTGTGGGAACCCATATTCTCAAGACCGTCCGGAAACTCGGACGGCAGTTCTCCCTCGCCTTTTTCGATGATTACCACATCCAGAAACTGCTGCTTCAGCGAAAGGTCTTTCTCAAGTTCCACACTGTACAGCGTGTCTCTGAAATGTTCCGTCACCGTCAGACCGAATATTCTGTGCCAGTCAATCATTTGAATTTGTCGGAACGCCGCTTCTGACCGCCGTTTGCCGGTTCTCCGGTTTTTTCAAACCCGGGGTGTAAGAAAATAGCCTGTGTCCGTGTATAGTTCAAAAAAAACAGCAGGGACACGGAAACAGAGAACAGAGCATCACTTTCGGGAACTGATGAAAATATCAGCGACAGGGAAACAGTCATCGTCAATCAGGTTGCGGGAAAAAAATTATATTAAAAGGATATCCATTCAACTCCAGAGACATAGACGTCTTTACTTATCCCGGAGACATAAACACGATGTTTCCCGATGGAAACCTTAATCCTGTAAAGCCCGCTTCCCAATTCGGGGCATTTATTGCCATCTACAGTAACTACTACAGGATTTTTTGTACTAACACACACATAAATCGTACCAGTCCCCCAACTTCCGGCGTTTGAAGCAAATACACACAAAAGCAGAATACAAGCGGTTAATATAAAAGTCACACTACCGGACAAAAAATTATAATATGCTGATTTTATTAAAAACGATTTGAAAAATCGTTTTACAGTAAAACGGCTTTGCAAGCCGTTTTTTTGTCTGTTTCAGCAGAACGGGTTGAAAAATTGTCCGGTAGTGTGTATAAAAGTAGTCTTTTTTATCATAGAACTGTACCTTCTCCTTAATTGCGGGTAAATATTTCAGTCATTTTCCTTTTACTTTTTGCCGAAGCGGAAAATAAAAGAAGCGTATATGATATGTTCATCCACATCCTGAGAGAGCTTCGCTTCATCAGGAACAACTACGGTTTTCACATCATTTCCGAACCTGTACTGATAAGCCACATCAAAAAAAAAATATATCTCCTTTGTTTATGCCGGCTCCCAGCGCAAAGCCGTACCAATCATCCGGGCTTCCGGGACAGACAGGACAGATTATATCAAAGGATTCTTGCACTTATCTTCCTTGTTATCGGAATATTTCTTATAACTATCGGATTATATATAACAAATAATGACCGCTTTACAGCGGGATGTCTTATGTTGGGTTTTCTTCTATTAATTGCAGATATATTTATCTATATGGAATTATTAAAAAATTTCTATAAAAAGCCCTTAGATGAAGATTTGATAGAAAAATATAACCGCCTGATTTATAAGTCTGACAGTGATAAAAATCAAAAGTCATGAGAGTGATCTTGCATCTGCCCGATGCCAGCCAACAGCCCAGACCAGTTCAATAATTCAGTCTATAGATTACTGAAAACAATTTGTCAAGATGCAGTATTCGGATGATAAAAATCGTCCGTCTGTTACTGAAATCTTGCTTTAAACGCATTTGTCGGATATAATCTCTTTTTAAACAATTCATATTGTCCAATATCCTGATTTATAAAAAAAATCCAATCAGGGCGGGTAAAAAACCGCCATAAAAGCCGATGAAACAAAAAATACCAATTGCCGTGGTCGGGATGGCCGGCTTGTTTCCCGGAGCCTCTGACCTGAATATATTCTGGCAGAACATGATCTGCAAAAAAGATTCTGTCTGCGATGTGCCGGAAGACCGGTGGATTGTCCCGCCGGATGCCGCAGTTTATCCCACACCCATGCGGGACAAAGCCCTTTCGAAACGCGCATGTCTGATACGCGATTTCCGCTTTAATCCCAAAGGAACGGGGATTGATCCGAATATTTTGAAAGAATTGGATATCCTTTATCATATTGTCCTTCATGCCGGACGGGAAGCCTTTGCAAGCTGTATCACATCTTCATTGAACAAAGAACGCGTCGGCGTCATTCTTGCCGCGATTGCTCTTCCCACCGATGCCTCGTCTGCAATGACGCGGAATATATTGGGATGGGCTTTTGAAGAACAACTGCTTTCCAAAGCAGAGAAACTGAGTTTTTCAAAAAAACTCAGTTTCTTGAATGCACAGCAATGCCTGAGCAGCCGTGTGACCGGATTTCCCGCGGCCATTATCGCAAAATCGCTCGGGCTGCGCGGCGGAAGTTTCACATTGGACGCTGCCTGCGCCTCGTCTCTTTATGCGGTAAAATTAGCCTGTGAGGAGCTTCAGTCTTATCGGGCAGACGCGATGCTCGCGGGCGGCGTATCCAGACCCGAATGCCTTTATACGCAGGTCGGATTCAGCCAGTTGCTTGCCTTGTCTCCCTCGGGCAGATGCGCGCCTTTTGACAAAAAAGCCGACGGCTTGGTTGTGGGAGAAGGCGCGGGCATTCTGGTATTGAAACGCCTTGAAGATGCCTTGCGTGACGGCGATACGATTCACGGCATCATCCGGGGCATCGGACTTTCCAATGACATGAGAGGCAATCTTCTCGCGCCGGAGACCAAAGGACAGGTTCGCGCCATGCTCGCCGCGTATAATGAATCCGGATGGTCGCCCGATCAAGTTGATCTGGTCGAATGTCACGGCACGGGAACGCCCGTGGGAGACGCCGCGGAACTTCGCAGTCTCTGTACGCTCTGGGGTGAAAGCGGATGGAAAAGCGGACAATGTGCTATCGGCTCTGTCAAATCCATGATCGGCCATCTTTTGACTGCCGCGGGTGCAGCAGGTATAATCAAAATTCTGCTTGCCCTGAAACATAAGATATTGCCGCCTTCGCTTCATTTTGAAAAAGCTTCCTGCGAAAGTCCCTTGAACAACAGCCCTTTTCATGTTCAGACACAGGCACAGGAATGGAAAAAGCGGGATGCGGATACTCCTCGCCGCGCCGCGGTCAGTGCTTTCGGTTTCGGCGGAATCAATGCTCATCTCCTGATCGAAGAATTCGGAGGGCAGGTTGCAGGTTACAAGTTGCAGGTTACAAGTTGCAGGGGGCAGGAGGAAGTCCTCTCACCTCTCACCTCTGGCCACTCACCTGTTGTAATCGTAGGCATGGAAGCAGTATTCGGTTCATTGAACTCATTAAGAGAATTTCAGGAGACAATATTCAGAGGTGAGTCTGTTATCCGCAAAAGACCGGCATTTCGCTGGAAAGGAGCTGATAACATTGCAGAAGAAATTCTTGACTCTCGTGCCGGATACGGGGCTTATATGGAATCGCTCTCTCTTCATATCGGAGAATTTCATATTCCGCCCAATGAAATCGGAGATATTCTTCCGCAGCAACTGCTCATGCTGAAGACGGCTGCTCATGCCATGAAAGACGCGGGTTTTTCTCTCAGAGAAGAACGGCCTCGGATGGGAGTCATTATCGGCATGGAATTCGATATGGAGGCAACGAATTTTCATCTGAGATGGAATCTCTATAATGTAGTGAAGGCATGGAAAGAAAAATTCGGTCTTGATGAAAACCGTGCAGCGCAGTGGCTCGAAGCCTTGCGGGATTCATGCGGTCCGCCGCTGACCGCCGCTCGGACTGTCGGCGCGCTGGGAGGAATTGTCGCCAGCAGAATTGCCAGAGAATTTCGTTTCGGAGGACCCAGTTTCGGGGTTTCCGACGATGCGGCATCCGGTATGAAGGCGATTGAAATCGCTTTGAGATTGTTGCAGCAAAATGAAGCTGATGCGATGCTTGTAGGCGCGGTTGATCTTTACGGAGATGTCCGCACGGTCATTGGCACAGACTGTCTCAGACCTTTCAGCCGAAAACATGAAATCCGTCCCTTTGACGATATCGCAGACGGAACTCTGCCCGGTGAAGGCGCGGCCGCTCTGGTTATGAAGCGGCTTGATCAGGCGGAAAAAGACAAAGACAGAATTTATGCTGTTATCCGGGGAATCGGAAATGCAGGCGGGGAGGGTACGCCGCCGGCGTACCCCTACTCTTTGAAACGGACATTTGATGACGCACAAGATATTTCTCCGGCTTCGATCAGCTATATAGAAACACATGGCAGCGGCTCTCCTTCGGAAGATCAGGCAGAGTCATCGGCATTATGCGAATTTTTCGCTAACAGCCGAATGACTTGTGCGCTGGGTTCTGTAAAGGCGAATATCGGACATACCGGTGCATCCGCAGCTTTGGCATCTGTAGTCAAAACCGCTTTGTGCCTCTACCATGAGATCATTCCGCCGTTTCATACTTCCCACCCCGAGCCCCGAGCCCCGAACCCCGAACCTTTTTTCCATATTCCGGCATATCCGCAATATTGGTTCAGAAATCGGAAAGAGGGTCCCCGGAGAGCCTGTATAAGTTCGATAAGTATAGACGGGAACTGCTCTCACGCAATACTTGAGGGCTTTGATTCTGCTGAACGAATTTCGTCCTCAGTCATCAGAGAGAGAAAACGGCCCTCGGGCTTCAATACGTCCGGTCTTTTCGTCATTGAAGGCGATGATAAAAACGAGTTAATGGAAAATATTGACAAATTTCAATTGACAATTCGCGGTTCTCAACCCATCGAACTTGCCGCCAGAAATTATTATCTTCAGCACGGTCTGAATTCGGGGAAAAAATATGCAGTGTCCCTTGTGATCAATGATTTTTCTCAGCTTGAGAAACGAATCGGAGAGGCAAAACATGCGGTTCTCTCGGATATGCCGAAAAAAATCACAGGTTCGGATGGGATTGCCTATTCTCCGAATCCTATAGGCAGAACCGGCGAGATTGCCTTTGTCTTTCCCGGTTCCGGCAATCATTATCTCGGCATGGGCAGAGGCATCGGGATTTACTGGCCCGAAATTCTCCGCAAAATGGATTCCGAAACACTGCAATTGAAAACACAGATTCTTCCCGAATATTATATGCCCTGGAGAAATTCATGGGAACCGGACTGGGAAAGCGAGGCATATAAAAAGCTCGTTTCCGATCCGCTGTATATGATTTTCGGTCAGGTAGTTCACGGCGGACTAGTAACGAATCTGGTGAGACATTTCGGCATAAATCCGAATGCCGTGATCGGCTACAGCCTCGGAGAATCCGCCGGTTTGTTTGCGCTGTGTGCATGGCCCGAGCGCGGGGAGATGTTGAAACGGATGTCGGAAACGAATCTTTTTTCCACAGAACTTGCGGGTCCCTGTCATGCTGCCCGGAAAGCATGGAATATCCCGGCAGATGAAGCGGTCAACTGGTCTGCGGCGGTAGTCAACCGCTCCGCCGAAATCGTGAGGCAGATTATTCCTAAATATCCTTTTGCCCGTCTTCTCATTGTCAATACTCCGGATGAATGCGTGATCGGAGGCAGAAAAGCTCATGTTGAAGCCGTCATCAGGGAACTCGGATGCGAGGCTGTTTTTCTCGACGGCGTAGTAACAGTTCACTGTGATGCCGCGCTTCCGGTTGCAGATGAATACAAGGCTCTGCATGTTTTTCCGACAAATCCTCCGGAAGGGATCCGCTTCTACAGTTGTGCATGGGCAAAATCCTATCCCTTGACCAGCGAAGCGGCTGCCTCTTCCATTCTTCAGCAGGCGCTGACAGGCTTTGATTTTCCGGCAACCATTCAGCAGGCATATAGCGACGGTGTGAGAATTTTTCTTGAAATGGGTCCTCAGGCCTCATGCACCCGGATGATCGGCAGAATTCTCAATTCAAAACCGCATCTTGCCATATCCGCAGATATCCGGGGCGAAGACGATTATCTCACCATGCTCAAATTTCTGGGAACATTGATTGCGGAACGGGTTCCGGCTGATCTGGATAAGCTCTACGGCGATGAAGCTTATCCTCTCCGGATGATTGATACACAGGAGCAAAAAACAGGTAAGCAGATAACACTTATGATCGGCGGAGAACCGTTTTCTCCGCCTTTGCCGCCCTGTTCAGATATCCCTTATGAAAAAAATTGTGAGACAGAAAGAGAAGAACTGCCTGAGACAAAGTTTATAGAAGAAGCGGAGCCTGTGAATGAAAGAATACATTCTTTGTTTCCGATTTCGGATATGATAGGAGATTTCACAAAAAATATCGAAGCAACCGCAGATGCTCATAAAATGTTTCTTGATTTCTCGGACGAACTCACGCAAAATTTCGGAAAGACCTTTGCCTTTCAGACGCAATTGCTCAGTTATCACTTATCTCATCAATCAGCGGCTACACCCCGAACCCCGAACCCCGAACCCCGAACCTCCCTCGGCCGCGATATGTGCATGGAGTTTGCTGTCGGCTCTGTAGCAAAGGTTCTGGGACCGGAATTTGCGGTTGTTGACACTTATAAAACCCGAGTCCGGCTTCCTGATGAGCCGCTGATGCTGGTGGATCGGATTCTCTCTGTAGAAGGAGAAAAAGCGTCTCTGAGTTCCGGCCGTGTAGTCACAGAACACGATGTTTTTCCCGGAGCATGGTATTTGGACGGGGACCGCGTGCCGGTCTGTATCTCTGTAGAAGCAGGTCAGGCAGACCTTTTTCTCTGCTCCTACTTAGGCATTGATCTTGCAGTAAAAGGAAAGAGAAGCTATCGTCTTTTGGATGCTGCCATCAGATTTCATCGAGGATTGCCGCGTCCCGGCGATGTGATCCGCTATGAAATAGAGATAGAGAAATTCGTCCGTCAGGGAGAAACCTATCTCTTCTTTTTTCATTTCAAGGGGTTTATCGGAGAGGAACATCTCATCACTATGCAAAACGGCTGCGCCGGCTTTTTCACAGAAGAAGAAGTACGAAACTCGGGCGGCATTATCTTGACCGAAGAAGATACAAAGCCTGTTCCGGGCAGAAAAAGCTTTGACGGACTCGTTCCCCTTTATCGGGAAAGCTATGACGATGTGGCAATAGAATCGCTCAGACAGGGAAATCTTGCCGGATGTTTCGGTCATCTTTTTGAAGGGATTCCATTGGCTGAATCGCTTAGGCTTCCCAAAGGACGGATGCGGCTTATTGATCGGGTGCTTCTTCTTGATCCTGAAGGCGGACGCTACGGAATCGGCTTAATCCGGGCAGAAGCAGACATTCACCCGGATGACTGGTTTCTCACCTGTCATTTTGTGGATGATAAAGTTATGCCCGGAACCCTTATGTATGAATGCTGCGCGCATACGCTCAGAGTATTACTTCTTCGCATGGGCTGGGTAACAGATAAACCGGGTGTGTGCTATGAACCGCTTATCGGCACGGAAGCAGTTCTGAAATGCAGAGGTCCGGTCACGCCTGAGACAAAGCATGTGATTTATGAAGTCGAAGTCAAAGAAATCGGATATAATCCTGAGCCTTACGTCATTGCCGATGCCCGCATGTATGCCGACGGACATCGAATCGTCATGTTCAAAGATATGTCAATGAAACTGACCGGAATCACGAGAAAAGAGATAGAATCTCTCTGGAGTGAAAAATCCCGGTCAAGTTTCAAATCTTATAATGTTGGGTTTCGTGCCTCAACCCAACCTACGGGTGAAAAATCTCGGTCGCTTTCCAACTCCTCGATATTCAATCGTGAAAGGATTCTTGCTTTTGCTGTGGGCAAGCCTTCCGAGGCATTCGGAGAACCCTATAAAATTTTTGATGAGAACAGAGTCATTGCCAGACTTCCGGCCCCGCCTTATTTCTTTATGGACAGAGTAGTTACAGTCGAGCCGGAGCCTTGGGTGTTGAAACCGGGCGGATGGATAGAAGCAGAATATGATGTGCCGAAAAATGAGTGGTACTTCAAAGCAGACCGAAGCGGCGTCATGCCTTTCTGCATCCTGCTTGAAATTGCACTTCAGCCTTGCGGATGGCTTGCCGGATATGCAGGCTCTGCACTGAGAAGTGAGAGGGATTTGAAATTCAGGAATCTCGGCGGAACTGCGGTCTTATATCGTAATATTCTGCCGGAAGCCGCAACTCTGACCATGCGTTCCCGTCTGACTCAGGTTTCCGAATCCGGGGGAATGATTATTGAGAATTTTGACATGCAGGTTTTGCAGGAAAATGAGATGATCTATGAAGGAACCACGTATTTCGGCTTTTTCTCCAAAGAAGCACTGGCGCAGCAAATCGGCATTAGGGGAGCAAAAGAGCAGGCATATCTTCCCTCGCGGGATAAATTGGCTATAAGCCGTTCCTACCTGTTCCAAAACGATGCTCCGCTTTCTCCCGATGATCCGAATATGGACTCTGCGCCTGCGCTGGCTATGCCTGCAAAAGCTCTACGGATGATTGACAGCATCGAGGTCTATGTTCCGGATGGCGGACCTCATGCACTCGGCTTTATCCGGGGAGTCAAAATCGTTGATCCGGCTGAATGGTTTTTCAAGGCGCATTTTTATCAGGATCCGGTATGCCCCGGTTCTTTAGGAATCGAATCTTTTCTGCAACTGATCAAATTCATGGCTCTTGACCGATGGAGACATCTCAGAGATACTCACCGGTTCGAATTAGTGACAGAAAAGCCGCATCAATGGGTTTACCGGGGACAAGTCATTCAGAGCAATCGGAAAGTCGAGGTCGAAGCAGTTGTCACCGAGATTCGGGATGAACCTGTTCCTACCATATTTGCAAACGGATATTTGAAGGTGGACGGACTGTTCATTTATCAGATGGAAAACTTCGGTCTGAGATTGGTTCAAGTATGACTATGGAAAAGAATCCCAAAATCCACGATGCGCTGTTCAAATGGCTGATCACTTCGTTTACGGAAGAATTTTTTGCCCATTATTTTCCCGGTATTAAAATCGGGACATACAGTTTTCTGGACAAAGAGTTCGTCAGCAGATACGAGGCCCTGAAAGAGAGTCTGAGGGGCGACCTGTTTCTGGCAATGGAAACGGAAATAGAAGGAGAACTCCGGGACATCGTCATACAGATCGAACATCAGAGCGAAAAAAAAGATATCGGCAGACGGGTCTATGAATATTCCTGCTACGCATGGCTGCTGAGGGGAAAACCGGTCTGGAGCATGGCTGTCTATACGGACGATGCGGTCTGGAAAAAGACGGTTCCGGCTTCTTTCTGGTACGCTTTCGACAGCAGAAACAAAAAACAGTTCCACTGCTTCGACGTGATCAAGATAAAATCCGAAAAGAGCGGCGAGCTTATTGAAAAGCATTCCCTGCTCTGCAAGCTGCTTGCCCTGAAAGCCGATGACAGAGGAACAGACCCCGAAGAAATGGTCTGCAAAATTTATCAGGCGGTTTCGGAACAGAAAGACAGACTGAGCGACGACCAGCTTCTGCTTGCCGAGCAGTGGGTCGGCGCTTATAAGAAAATATCCGACGAAAGGCTTGATGCAATCAGAAAGGAGGTCAGAATGGAATTCATAGCAACTACGATCACGGAGCATATCCGGCATGAAAGCGAGATCAGAGGCGAGATCAAAGGTGAGATCAAAGGTGAGATCAAAGGTGAGATCAAAGGTGAGATTAAAGGAAAAATCGAAATGCTGGAGAATCTGTATGTTCAGGGCATTCTTTCAAAGGGACAGTTTGAGGAAATGATCGCGCCGCTCAGAAAGAAATTGAGCGAGATTTCATCAGGCAGCAACTCGGACTTGGCGTACTGACAATTCGGGAGAACTGATGGAAAAGAATCCGAAAATCCACGATGCGCTGTTCAAATGGCTGATCACTTCGTTTACGGAAGAATTTTTTGCCCATTATTTTCCCGGTATTAAAATCGGGACATACAGTTTTCTGGACAAAGAGTTCGTCAGCAGATACGAGGCCCTGAAAGAGAGTCTGAGGGGCGACCTGTTTCTGGCAATGGAAACGGAAATAGAAGGAGAACTCCGGGACATCGTCATACAGATCGAACATCAGAGCGAAAAAAAAGATATCGGCAGACGGGTCTATGAATATTCCTGCTACGCATGGCTGCTGAGGGGAAAACCGGTCTGGAGCATGGCTGTCTATACGGACGATGCGGTCTGGAAAAAGACGGTTCCGGCTTCTTTCTGGTACGCTTTCGACAGCAGAAACAAAAAACAGTTCCACTGCTTCGACGTGATCAAGATAAAATCCGAAAAGAGCGGCGAGCTTATTGAAAAGCATTCCCTGCTCTGCAAGCTGCTTGCCCTGAAAGCCGATGACAGAGGAACAGACCCCGAAGAAATGGTCTGCAAAATTTATCAGGCGGTTTCGGAACAGAAAGACAGACTGAGCGACGACCAGCTTCTGCTTGCCGAGCAGTGGGTCGGCGCTTATAAGAAAATATCCGACGAAAGGCTTGATGCAATCAGAAAGGAGGTCAGAATGGAATTCATAGCAACTACGATCACGGAGCATATCCGGCATCAGAGCGAGATACAGGCAACAATCAAGGGAAAAACCGAGGGAAAAACCGAGGGAAAAATCGAGGGAAAAATTGAGGGAAAAATCGAAATCCTGGAGAATCTGTATGTTCAGGGCATTCTTTCAAAGGGACAGTTTGAGGAGATGGTCGCACCGCTCCGCAAAAAACTGAGCGAGATTTCGGTCGGAAATGCTGAAACTGAAGCTTCATGATGATATAACAACTCTGAACCGGATCAATTTAAAAAGCAGTCAGTCAGAAAGGAGTCATAAACAGAATCTATGACAGAGAATCACAAACATGCAGTCCCGGCATCTCATCTCCATGGAGAGAAAAAAGAAGCCGGTCTCAGACTGGTTGCATGGGAAATTACGCGCAACTGCAATCTCAATTGTGTTCATTGCCGAGCCGCCGCGACCAAAGGTCCTTATACCGGAGAATTGGATACGGCGTCGGCTTTCCGTCTTTTGGATCAGATTGCAGAAATCGGAAGCCCGATAGTCATACTTACCGGAGGCGAACCGCTGATTCGTCCGGATATATTCGAAGTGGCAGATTACGGGACGAATAAAGGACTCCGCATGGTCATGGCCCCTAACGGGACATTGATCAGCGAAACGGTTGCCGGGCAGATGGCAAGAGCCGGAATCAAACGGATCAGCATCAGTATAGACGGTCCGACCAAAGATATCCATGACGCGTTCAGAGGCGTGGAGGGTGCGTTTGACGGAGCGATTCGGGGAATTCAATTTGCCAAAGCAGCGGGAATAGAATTTCAGATCAATACGACTATTACTAAAGCAAACCTCGAGCAGATTCCGGAAATTCAGGAACTTGCCGTAGAACTGGGTGCGGCTGCCCATCATATTTTCCTACTGGTTCCCACGGGCAGAGGCAAATATATCATTGATCAGGAAATCAGCGCGGAACAGTATGAGCAGACCCTGAACTGGTTCTACGATCAGAAGGAAAAAATACCCTTGCAGTTGAAAGCCACCTGCGCGCCCCATTACTACCGTATCCTCCGGCAGCGAGCCAAAGCGGAGGGAAAATCCGTCACTTTTCAGACCCACGGATTGGATGCTGTCACACGGGGATGTCTGGGCGGGACAGGATTCTGTTTTATCTCACACAGAGGAGTTGTCCAGCCCTGCGGTTTTCTTGATATTAACTGCGGCGATGTCACAAAAACATCGTTTGCAGAGATATGGAATAACTCTGACATTTTCTTGTCTTTACGCAATTTCGACAATCTGAAAGGAAAATGCGGAAAATGTCAATTCAAAAGAGTCTGCGGCGGGTGCAGAGCCAGAGCCTATGAAGCAAGCGGCGATTTTCTGGCAGAAGAACCGCTGTGCAGTTATCAGCCGGTCTGAGAAGTGAGAATTGAAAAATGAGAAGAGGAACGTAACATGAAAGTAAAATCATTGATGATTTCCGATCCCATTACTATTACGAAAGATGCGTCCGTCGGGGAAGCCATTCAACTGATGAAAATCAATTCTATCCGCCATTTACCGGTAGTTTCCGAGGGAAAACTGCTGCAGGGCTTTGTTACACTGGCGGATTTGAAATCAGGGCTTATCCCCTCATTTCTCGGAGAGGTGTCTCTTTTGGATCTGATGATATCAGACCCGATAACCGTGGGACCCGATGAAGATATTGAAACCGCTGCCCAACTGATCTACACCCATAAAATCAGCGGGATGCCGGTGACAGAAGATGAAAAAGTTGTCGGTATTATCACCGAAAGCGATATTCTGAGAGCTTTCATTAATATGATGGGTATTTTGACGGCAAGCTCCCGGATTGATGTCGCTATCGGAGATGAACCTAAGGCTTTCAATAAGGCATTGCAGATTATCTATGATAAAGGCGGCGATATTATCAATGTCGGTATCATGGCGCATGAGACCAGCAAAAGAGTTTATTATTTTCGGCTGACGGTCTGCAAAACAGATGTGATTAAAGCCGCACTTGAAGAACAGGGTTTTGAGGTATTGTATGCGGCGGATTGACAGCGGTAATTCATCCGCCCTGCAAAAAGCGGTCGAATATCATCGGGCAGGACAGCTTCAGGAGGCTGAAGCCATTTACAGAAAGATACTCGAATCTCAGCCGAACCACGCGGATGCCCTGCATCTTCTGGGCGGAATTGCTCATCAGACCGGCAAGCATGATGCAGCCGCAAGTCTTATCCGGCAGGCGATTCGGAATGCGCCTGACAATCCTCTTTATTACAGCAATCTCGCTGCCGTGTTCAAAGCGCAGGGCAAATCGGAAGAAGTCATTTCATGCTGCCGGAAAGCGATTGAACTTGATCCGAATCATGCCGAAGCCTATAATAATATGGGGAGCGCATTGCTGGAACAGGGAAAGTCAGCAGAGGCAATCTCGTGTTTTCGGAAAGCTGCAGAATCGGATCCGAACTGTAGCGATGCTTTGGGAAACCTTAGTTTTCAACTGCTTCATAGCTGTGCATGGAAGGAATCCGATGATTTGTCTCTCCGATTGGAGACTGCAAATCAGGCGGCTATGGATAAAGGGCTCAAAAGCATTGAAGACCCTTTTGCCAGTCTGATGAGAAGCGATGATCCGGCCCGTAACTTTGCAGTCGCAAAATCATGGTCCTCCGATATCTCCCGGCGTATGTCGCAGTTAACGCCCTATTTTCCTTTTGACGAGCGCAAAAGCCCGCTGTTTTCATCCCGAAAGATCAGGCTCGGATATCTCTCGAATGACTTCCGAAACCATGCCACCGCTTATCTGATGCGTAGTCTTTTCCGTCTGCATGATCGGGAGAAATTCGAAATCATCGCTTATTCTTTCGGAGAAAATGACGGAAGTATTTTCAGGAAACAGATCGAACAGGATTGCGATCATTTTGTTGATCTGCGCCGGCTCGGACATAGCGAATCTGCAAAGTGCATCTACAAAGACCGGGTGGATATTTTAGTTGATCTGACGGGACACAGCAGGAATAATCGGATGGAAATCTGCGCGCTGCGTCCGGCTCCTGTTCAGGTCAGTTATCTCGGATTTCCGGGGACAACCGGTGCAGATTTTTGTGACTATATCATTACAGATAAGATTGTGACGCCTCCGGATCACAAGGATTTTTATAGCGAGAAGTTCGTTTATATGCCCCATTGCTACCAGATAAACGATCATATACGGTCTGCTTCGGGCAGGGAATGGAAAAAATCGGATTTCGGACTGCCGCAAACAGGGCTTATTTTCTGCTCTTTCAACAACAGCTACAAGATTGAGCCGCTGATATTTGACAGTTGGATGAAGATTCTCAGACAGGTTCCGAAAAGCGTTCTGTGGCTTCTGGGCGGAAACGAACCTGCTGAAAAGAATCTGAGACAGGAAGCTGAGAATCGGGGCATAAAAGCCCAAAGACTGATTTTTGCGAAAAGGCTGGCTCCGCATGAACATCTGGCAAGACATCGGCTGGCTGATCTGATGCTGGATACCCGAATCTGCAACGGGCATACTACCACTACAGACGCACTGTGGTCAGGGGTTCCCGTGATAACGATTCAGGGGAGACATTTTCCCTCACGAGTATCTTCAAGTACCCTGACAACGACGGGTCTGCCTGAACTGATCACTCACAGTCTGGAAGAATACGAAAGACTGGCTGTACGGTTAGCAACACATTCCGATGACTTACTGAAATTAAAGAAAAAATTAGAAAAATATCGTCTGACATCCCCTCTTTTCGATACTTCCCGATTAGTGAGAAATTTGGAAGCAGCATATAAAGAAATGTGGAAAGGCTTTGTAAGCGGAGAAAAGCCGAGAATTATCGAAGTAAAAGAAGATGAAGATAGTCTTTCTATAAAGCAGAAGCCTTCTGCAAACAAAGCTGCCTCATCGGAAAATGCCGAGAATTACTACCGACAAGGCGTTATGCTGAGACAACAGGGTCAATCGGACGAAGCTCTTTCCTGTTTTCAAAGAGTTGTAGAATTAATGCCCGATATGGCTCCGGCATATATCTATATCGGAAATATCGTTCAGGCACAGGGCAGATCGGATGAGGCAATAGCCTGCTATCAGAGGTCATTGGCATTACAACCGGACGTTGCCATTGTCTATAACAACATGGGCAATGTGCTTAAAGATCAGGGAAAAATTCGAGAAGCCGTCAATTGCTACCGGAAAGCCTTGCAATTAGAACCGGAAATGCCGGCAGCTTGCAGCAATCTTCTGTTTCAATTGCAGCAGACTTGTTCGTGGCAAGATTTTGATGCCCTGTCTGCAAAGCTTGACCGACTGACAAGGAATATGTTGAACAAAGGGCTGAAAACAGATGAAGACCCTTTTGTGAATCTGACAAGACATGCAGACCCCAAGCTGAATTTTGCCGTTGCAAAATCATGGAGTGATGAGATTTCACGGCTGGCTTCGCATACAAAGCCGAGGTTTTCATATCCCGGAAAAAGTTTTACTAAACAAAAGATTACAATAAGTTATCTGTCAAAAGACTTTCATAATCATGCCACAGCGCATCTTATGTCAAGCCTGTTCGGACTGCACGACCGGGATACGTTTAATATCTGTTGCTATTCCTACGGATCAGACGACGGCAGTGACTACAGAAAGAAAATCCGAGGTGATTGCGACCGCTTTGTTGACATTCAAGGTCTGAATGCTGTCGAAGCCGCAAAGCGCATCCATGAAGATCAGACAGATATTCTTGTTGATCTGAAAGGCTATACGCACGGCAACCGGCTTGATATTTGCGCGTTGCGTCCTGCGGCGATACAGGTGAGTTATCTCGGATTTCCGGGAACGACCGGAGCGGATTTTTTTGACTACATCATTACAGATTCCATTGTAACACCCGAAGATCATGCGATTTATTACAGCGAAAAATTCGCCTGTCTGCCCCATTGCTATCAGGTCAATGACCATAAACAGACCATCTCGGACAAAGAGTGGAAAAAGGCGGATTTCGGCTTGCCCGAACAGGCTTTTGTGTTCTGCTCATTCAATCAGGCATATAAGATCGAAGCCCGTATTTTCGATGTCTGGATGTCTCTTCTTCGCCGAATTCCGAAAAGCGTTCTATGGCTTATGCCGGGAAACAACATTGCCAAAGAGAATCTGAAGCATGAAGCCAGACAAAGAGGAGTGAATCCCGAAAGACTCATCTTTACGGACATGGTGCTGAAACACGAGCATCTGGCGCGTTATTGTCTGGCAGATTTGGCTTTGGATACAAGGAGTTACAATGGGCATACGACTACCAGCGATGCGCTTTGGGCAGGCGTTCCGGTCATAACGTTGCAAGGCACGCATTTTGCATCCCGTGTGTCTTCAAGCATTCTGAGGGCTATCAGCTTGCCTGAACTGATTACGCACAGTCTGACAGATTACGAATCCCTTGCCATGCATCTCGCCAGTCATCCGGATGCCCTTGCAATTATACGGAAAAAGCTTGCAGACAAGCGTCTGACAGCACCTTTGTTTGATACCCTCCGGTTTGTCAGAAATTTAGAAAAAGCTTATAAAGAGATGTGGGAAATCTTTATATCCGGAGAAAAACCGAGAGCAATCCACGTGACAGATTCCGAAATATCAAAACCTTATTCGATATCTGATCAGCTTATAGATATTTCTGATGAATATAAAAAAGCGATTCAATATCATCAAGCCGGAGAATTGCAGGCAGCCGAGGATATTTATAAAAAAATACTCGAAATTCAGCCGAGTCATTCGGACGCGCTCCATTATCTCGGAGTGATTGCCCATCAGAAAAGTAAAGACGCGGACGCGGTAAGGCTGATCCGTGAGGCTATCCGAATTACGCCTAATGATCCCTATTATCTTTATAATCTCGGATGCGTACTTCAGGAGCAGAGACAATCAGACGAAGCGACCGCATATTTCCGTAAGGCTTTGGAGTTAAAGCCGGATTATGTCGAGGCATATATCAATCTGGGCGTGGTACTCGAAGAACAGGAATCGTTCGATGAAGCTATTGTCTGTTTCGAAACAGCGCTGAAATTTGCCCCGAATCTGCCGGAAGCCTACAATAACATCGGACATGCTCGGCATGAACAGGGTCGCTTCAAAGAGGCGATTCCCTATTTCCAAAAAGCCCTGAATCTCAGGCCCGATTATGCCGAAGCCTATCTGAATATGGGAAATGCTTTTGCTTCCCTATTTGATATGGACTCGGCTATGCCATGCTTTTTCAAAGCGATAGAACTGAAACCGGATAATGTACAAGCCTATAACAATCTGGGGAATGCCTTTGAAAGTCAGGCAAGGCTGAACGAAGCTTTGTCCTGTTTTCAGAAATCATTGGAATTTCAGCCTGATAATCCCGAAACTCATTACTCAATGGGAAATGTGCTGATGGATGACGGCAGAACTGATGAAGCGATGCTTTGTTATAGTAAGTCCCTGGAAATCATGCCTGGATTTCAGAAAGCCCTTGCCGGACAAGCCAAGTCACTGATGCAGAAAGGAGAGTTTGACGAGGCATATCAGTTTGTCATGCCGCTGATTGACTCGGGGACAAAGAGCATTGAAGTTGCGGTGATCTATGCCATGCTGGCAAAGCGTTTCAAGCATCATCAGGAAGCTGTCCGTCTGTTAGAAGAACTTTTGTCTCAGAAATCCGCCGGCACAGCTAAAACCGCCCAGATTCATTTTGTTCTCGGTGATCTTTATGACAAACTCGGGGACTATGATAAAGCCTTTCATCACTACCGATCAGCCAATAGCTTGAAGTCGTGGGGTTTTGATGTAGAACTGCACAAAAAGCATATCGGCAATATGATTGCAGCTTACAGTCGGGAGCAGAAAGCCCGGCTCCCAAGAGCAGACAACTCATTACAACTTCCTGTTTTCATTGTGGGTATGCCCCGCTCCGGAACCACACTCGCAGAACAGATTCTCGCGAGTCATCCCCGTGTGTTCGGTGCGGGAGAACTACAGGATATCGGAAGAATCGCCCGTCAACTGCGTCTAACGCCGGATACGATTCCCTCTCCCGAACATCCGGCAACGCTGACCCGTGAAGTATTAGACCGATTTGCCGCTTATTATGCGGATCGCCTGGGGAAATTCTCAGATCACGCGCTCCGTGTCACCGACAAAATGCCTCAGAATTTTCTGCTGATCGGCTTAATCTGGCAACTCTTTCCGAAAGCAGCGATTATCCATTGTGTCAGGGATCCGAGAGATACAGCTTTGTCCATTTATTTCCAGAATTTTCTGGGTAGTCATGCTTACTCCTTTGATCTGAAAAACATCGGAGAATACTACCTCCAGTATGAGCGGATTATGCGGCACTGGAAAGATGATTTCGGCGTTCCGATGCTGGAGTTGCACTACGAAGAATTAGTAGCGGAACCGGAAAGGATCAGCCGGGAAATGGTGGCGCATATCGGTCTGGAATGGGATGAGCAGTGTCTGCGCTTTCACGAGTCAAAACGGACCGTTGTCACTGCCAGTTTTCAGCAGGTCCGGGAGCCGGTTTACCGTGCTTCGGCAGGACGATGGAAACACTATCAAAAATATCTTAAACCTTTGACAGAGGTATTGAGGTGAGAAATAACTTTACACCTCTCACTTCTCCTTTTTCACTTCCTACTCATGCCCGAGGGCACGGATAGGGTCTGTATGCATCAAGCTAAGATTATTTTGTTAATAAATCGGCAGTTCTTCAGTAAGTTCTTTCAGAGTGCCGGACCGGAACGCTTCGGAGAG
>DYRK01000044.1:0-9160 GCA_020718785.1 Desulfatirhabdium butyrativorans
GAATTCCCTTGACTTCTAATTTTTTGAGCAGTTTTTTGCCGACTTCTCCTTCGGTCACTTTGTGAAGCTGTTCATAACCGTCGAAGATGAACGGCAGATCGAACAGTTCGAATTCTTTGACTCCCAGCGGCGCGAACTTGGCAAGAGACGGAGCCAGCATGTGTACCGAACCCATCTGAAGGGCTTCCATTTCTTCTTTGTCTTTGTAAAGCTGGCTGTTCGGGTAAACTTCGACTTTCACCGCACCGTTGGTGCGTTCTTCAGCCAATTTCTTGAAGTGTTCGGCAGCCTCTCCCTTGGGCGTGTCCACAGCTACCACGTGGCTGAATTTGATGATGATCGGTTCCGCGGCTGCATTTGAAGCAACAGCGATTACCATAGCAGAAACCAGCAGGCACAGAATTTTTTTTGTCATTTGCATCTCCTTTGATTTTTTCATTTTACATCTTCTCTGATTGAGAAGTGCCTTGTTCTTTTTGAAGTTCAATTCTGATATGCTTCGTAAATCCGTCCCTCTTTGTTCTAAAGGGAAAATTCATCACCCTCCTTTCCTCTTTTCTAAGAATGAGATTTGACGGCTTTTCAAAAGTTGTCAAATCTTTTTTCTAACAATCAGCAGATCGAAAATGCCTCCCTGCCGCTCCCGGCGGATTGACGGTCATTTTTATCTTTCGGCGCCGGAAATGCCTGGGATTTGTCAATCCCAGGCGAGCATTTCGGGAAAATTTCCGATCTGCTAACAATAGTCATTATACACCGGCTCATACATCTGTGACCTGATATATTCCGGCAGATCATCCGGTCTCGTCTTTCCGGCAATCCCGGATCCGTAAGCTATTTCTGCCGCCTGCACTGCAATATCCGCGGAAACCGCCCGGATCTGATTCAAGGGAGGATAGATACTCCCTTTTTTAAAATCCGCATCAGATACTTTGGCTGCAAGTATTTTGGCAGCAGTCAGGAACATCTCCTCGGTAACATACCGGGCTTTGGAAGCAATGACTCCCAGACCTATGCCGGGAAAAATATACGCGTTGTTTCCCTGTCCCGGCTCATAGATTTTTCCGTTTATCTCCACAGGATCAAAAGGACTGCCGCTTGCAAAAACTGCCCGCCCCTTTGTCTGTTTATATGCCTCTTCTGCCGTACACTCGGATTTGGCGGTGGGATTTGACAGAGCAAACACAATGGGTCTTTCATTGCATGATGCCATTGCTTCGAGGACTTCGGGAGTAAATGCTCCTGTCTGTCCTGAAACGCCGATGATGGCAGTGGGTTTCAGCACACGCACTGCCTCTGCAAAATCCGAGACAAAGGGATGGTCATGGGCATAGTCAAGCTTATGCTCTGCCAGATTTTTCCGGCTTTTGACAATCAGTCCCTGCGAGTCGAAAAACCAGCAGTGTTCACGTGCCTGAGGTTCGGACAGCCCTGCATCCTCCATAGCCGAGACAATCAGGTCCCCGATTCCTGTTCCTGCTTCTCCGGCTCCGAAAAACAGAATTCTCTGCCCGGTCAGCTTCTGTCCGGTGACTTTGATTGCGCTGTACAATCCTGCCAGAGCAACAGCCGCGGTTCCCTGAATATCATCGTTGAACATGCAGATACGGTTCCGGTATTTTTTCAGCAGACGGAACGCGTTGATATTTCCGAAATCTTCAAATTGAATCAGCGTATGGGGAAAATTGTCTTCGACTGCTCTGACAAATTCTTCAATCAGACAGTCGTATTCTTCGCCTCTGATTCTGGGATGCTGCATTCCGAAATAAAGAGGATCATTCTGAAGACCGATATTATTTGTTCCCACATCAATGGTAACAGGAAGGCATAAGGACGGATGAATACCGGCACAGGCAGTATAAAGGGAAAGTTTGCCCACAGGTATTCCCATTCCTGCGGCTCCGAGGTCTCCGAGTCCGAGAATACGCTCCCCGTCAGTGATTACGATGACTCTTACACTCCTGTTCGGCCAGTTGCGGAGGATTTCCGAAAACCGCCCCTTGTCTTTTGTCGAGACAAATACGCCTTTGGGTCTCCGGTAAATATGGACATATTCCTGACATGCAAGCCCCACAGTCGGCGTATAGATGATGGGCATCATTTCTTCAAGATGGTCCACAAGAACTCTGTAAAACAGGGTCTGGTTCCTGTCCTGCAATGAGACGAGAAAAATATATCTTTCAATATCCGAAGTTTTTCTTCGGTAATTTCCCATTACCCGCATTACCTGCTGTTCTATGGTATTGACTCGCGGGGGAAGAAGTCCGCGAAGCCCGAGCGCAATGCGTTCTTCATCCGTAAATGCCGTGTTTTTATTCAGCATGGAATCATTGATAAGCTGGATTCCGGTGGGAAATCCTACAGGAAGTACCGGAATACCGGGGTTGTTTCTATCCATAAAATATCTCCTTTTTCCAGACAGGCAGTTTTTATTTTATTCTTTTTTCTTTAGGACTTACGCACTTGAATTTATTTTCCCGATTGATTGGCGTTTCCTCGTTCCCAAGCCCCGGCGTTTCCTCGTTCCCAAGCCCCAGCTTGGGAACGCATCTGCGCCCGAAGCCCGGCTTCGGGCCGTCTCCCGTCAAGGGAAGCCGGGGCTTCCCCGGCAAGTGCGTTCCCAAGCTGGGGCTTGGGAACGAGAAAAGCCCCGGCTTGGGAACGAGAAAAAATGAGAATTGCTGACCCGATATTGAAATATTTTTTCTCATGCGCCGTCTCCTGTAAAATCATTTTATGATGGGAATATACACAGACACAGAAGGCTTGTAAATCAGACGGATTCTGATTCTGATGTAAGATATTTTCTTACAGCCTCATCCTCTGTCTCTCCGATGGAAATTTTTCCTCGTTCCTCGTTCCCAAGCCCCGGCTTGGGAACGAGAAAGATATTTTCTTACAGCCTCATCCTCTGTCTCTCCGATGGAAATTTGGGAAACAACAGGTTATCGTTATTTATTTTTTCAATTTTCAGAAAAAAGCTTGAAAAAAAAATCTGACGGGTGTAAAGCTGTTGAAAATAAAATACGGATAGAACCTCCCATGAAAAAAGCATCTTGTTCAAAGACAGCGGCAGATGCGGTTTTTTTTCATGGATAACAAATGCCGGAAGCGAGTCTTTTTCCGGCTATTTTTTGAAAGAAAAAGTGAATGAGTTTCGATACATTAGGACTTAGAGCGGAATTGGTCAGAGCAGCGGAGGAACTGGGATTCCAGTCCCCGATGCCGATTCAGGAAAAGGCGATACCTGTGCTTCTTTCCGGAGAAAAAGATTTTGTGGGCCTTGCCCAGACAGGAACAGGAAAAACAGGAGCCTTCGGCCTGCCGCTGATTCAGCGGACCGATTCGGCTATTCCCCGGGCCCAGGGCATTGTGATATGTCCGACCCGGGAACTGTGCATACAGATTACAGATGATCTGAAAAATTTTTCCAAATACATGAAAGACCGCCGGGTAGCCGCGGTCTATGGCGGCGCGAGCATCTCGGATCAGATCAGACAGATCAGAAACGGCGTTCAGATTATTGTTGCCACACCGGGCAGGCTGATTGATCTTATCAACCGCAAGGCAGTCAGCCTGTCTCAGATTTCTTATGCTGTTCTGGACGAAGCTGATGAAATGCTGAACATGGGCTTTCAGGAAGATATTGACAATATCTTAAAACATATACCGGCGCATCGGAAAATCTGGCTTTTTTCAGCTACCATGCCGGACGGAGTTGCCGCGATTGCGCGCAACTATCTCACCGACCCCGTGAGAGTTACCGTCGGCGGAAAAAACCGCAGCCCTGAAAATATAAAGCATACCTGTTACGTGATTCATAAGAAAAACAGATATCAGGGACTGAAAAGAATCATGGATTTTACGCCCGATATGTTTGCTCTGGTTTTTTGCAGAACCCGCAAAGACACCCAGACAGTCGCGGATGCGCTGATACAGGACGGCTATCCGGCAGAGGCTCTTCACGGCGATCTGTCCCAGAACCAGCGCGATTATGTGATGCGGAAATTCCGTTGCCGGACAGTACGCGTTCTCGTGGCAACCGATGTCGCGGCAAGGGGGCTGGACGTGGATGATATTACCCATGTGATTCATTACGACCTGCCGGATGAAGCAGAAGTTTATACGCATCGCAGCGGAAGAACCGCACGTGCAGGAAAATCCGGAGTTTCTGCCGTGTTTGTCAATCCGAAAGAAATCCGCCGTATCCGTGAACTGGAAAAAAGGGGCAGTATCCGCTTTGAAATCGGAAAAATACCGGACGGCAGAGCAGTATGTGAAAAGCAGATGCTCGGTCTGGTGGAAAAGCTCGTTCATGCGGACGGGAATCGGGAAGAGATCGCAGATTATCTTCCGGCTGTTTACGATGCACTGGCTCAGTTTGACAAGGAAGAACTGATCCGGCGTTTTGTTTCGGCAGAGTTCAACCGGATTCTCGAATATTACCGCGATGCCGATGATATCAATGTCAGAATCGCCTCGGAAACCGCGGAACGTCCCGCAAAAAGAAAAAGCAGTGTCAGGGAATATCCTTCGGACCGTCCTGTGAAAAGAAAAGTCAGTGTGAGGGAATATCCGTCGGGAAGTTCTGACCGTCCTGTGAAAAGAAAAAGCAGTGTCGGAACTGCTTCGGAAAATACAGACCGCTCTGTAAAAAGAAAAGATATCTTCAAAGAAAAAAAGACTCAGCGGTTTCTGATTAACGTGGGACGTACCGACAAGATCAACGAAGGCACGATTGTCCGTCTGATCTGCGACAACGCGGGCATCCGCTCAAACATGATCGGCGGCATTGATCTGAACCGCGATTTTTCATTTTTCGAGGTGGAACAGAGCGCGGCAGGGAATATTCTGAATGCTTTCCATAATGCAAAACTCGACGGCAGACCTGTCCAGATTCAGAAAGTTCTCGGCAAGAAAAAGCATCGCAAAGGGGAACGCGGTATTCTGTAAAAGATTTCGGATTTCATTCGGGGTGGGTGAGGCACAGCAAAGCCCACCGTCAGAAATTTCTTCACCAACCTGCCTCATAAAAATCTCAGTAGGAAAAAATGCTTCCGGAGTGCAAAAACGATATACCCGGCAGATCGAAAAGTTTCAGCGTACTCTCGTTCCCACGCCGGAGCTTGTCCGATCTGCTGATAACTGCCCACCGGCATAATCTGCGCTTCCGGACGCTGCCGTAAAACGGTTTTGCAGACCGTTTCTCCGCAAAAACGATTTGCAAAATCGTTTTACAAAAGCGCAGATTATGACAGCGGCAAGAATATATCCGAATATCTGTAGAAAAAGAAATTATGATGAATCTCCAAAAACTGCCTATCGGTATTCAATCCTTTGAAACGATACGGGAACAGGGTTATCTCTACGTGGATAAAACCAGGCATGTTCATCGTATGCTTTCGGAAGGAATGTTTTATTTTCTTTCCCGCCCCAGAAGATTCGGGAAATCCCTTTTGGTTTCCGTATTCAACTGTCTGTTTCAGGGGAGAAAAGAATTGTTCGGCGGTTTATGGATTGATGAACACGGAAAATGGGACTGGAAACCCCATCCGGTTGTTTTGATTGATTTCAACAGCATCCCCGGCAGCACTCCTGAAGAACTGAGACAAAGTATCGCTTTTACTCTGACTCAGATCGCCGAACACGATGGAATTATTCTGAAAGCAAATATTCTGGAAATTCAGTTCAAAGAACTGATTATAGGATTATATAAAAAAACCGGCGCAAGTATTGCCGTACTGATTGACGAATACGACAAAGGGCTGATTGAGCATTTGGGCAAAGGAGAAAAAGGGATTGACACCGCAAAAATCAACAGAGATATTCTGAGAAGTTTTTTCGGTGTGTTGAAAGATGCCAGAATTTCGCCGATGCTGTGCTTTGTTTTTCTTACCGGCGTTTCGAGGTTCAGCAAAATATCTGTTTTCTCCGAACTGAATAATCTCAGAGACTTGAGCATGGTCGAGACATATAGCGATCTGCTCGGATATACTCAGGAAGAACTGGAAAAATATTTCAATGCCCATATCAGGCGATTTGCCGAAATCAGCCGGGATTCTTATGAGCAGACTGTTCGGAAACTGGCAAACCGCTATAACGGCTATCGCTTTTCAAAGAAAGATACACGGGTATATAATCCTTTTTCAGTAATGAATGCGTTGAATAATTCGGATTTTCAAGACTGCTGGTTTGA
This sequence comes from Desulfatirhabdium butyrativorans, assembly GCA_020718785.1. Classification (GTDB taxonomy): domain Bacteria; phylum Desulfobacterota; class Desulfobacteria; order Desulfobacterales; family DYRK01; genus DYRK01. Next base: position 6,197 of record DYRK01000044.1, read on the forward strand.
GACCGGAACCCCCTTTTTTTTGGTCAATCTTCTTAAAGAATCGCAGTATCATTTCTCGAAAATCGAGGGATTGGAAGTGAGCCGGACGATATTTTCCACTTTCGATATCGAACATCTGAGTCCGGAAGCATTATTGTTTCAGACCGGTTATATTACAATCAGAGATATTCAGGAGGATATTTATACTCTTGACTATCCGAATCAGGAAGTAAAAACTTCCTTTTTGGAGTTATTGCTGCATTCTATGACCGAGGGGAGCGGTGCCGAAGAAAAATCAAAGTTTCTCCGGCTTGCCGGATATTTGAAAAGAGAAAATTTCAACGCGTTCTTCGAAACCGTGTCGGCGATTTTTGCCTCTGTTCCCTATGATATTCAGACCAAACGGGATGAAGCCTATTTTCATACTCTCTTTTATCTGATGATTTCCGCATCGGGTGCAGATGTGTTAAGCAGTGTACTTACCAGCAAAGGCAGAATTGATCTCGCGGTGATTTTTTCCGATAAAATATATCTTATAGAATTCAAATGCAATCAGCGGGCAGATACTGCCATTGCTCAGATCGAAGAAAAAAAATATGCAGAAAGATATATGCAGAGCGGAAAGCGTATTCTGCTCATGGGAATTGATTTCAGTACGGAAAAACGGAATGTTTCCGAATGGAAAGTGAAAAATGGAGGAGTGACAAAATGTAAATTTGACTCTCTTTAAAATTTCACTCCTTCAATGCCGATCACTTCGATTTCCTTCATAATTCTGTCTGTTTCGATGAGTTGTATGAATTTTCGGAATATGGTTTCGGGAGTAATTTCTCTGAGACATGCCCGATCCCCGCGCCGGCACTGATATGTTGAGCGGCCGGTAGTGAAGCAGGGCGCGCAGGAAAGCGAAGAAGCAATAATCACTACATGCTTTCCCAGAGGAGCCTGACGTCGGGCATCGCAGGGTCCGGCAATGTTCAGCACCGGAATGCCTGCAATATCTGCCATATAAGACAATGCCGTATCCACACTGACAAACGCGTCAAGGTTTGCCATGAGCGCTGGAATCTGAGACAATGCAGCTTTTCCGCAGAGATTTTTCACAGTCATATCTTGCAGATAAATCTGTATGAATGCCTCATTTTCAGCATATTCTGCTTCTGAGCCGAAAAGATACACGGCAAAGGATATGTCAGGATAAGAGTTTGTCAGAAGCCGGATGAATGCGGCAAAGGATTCGGCAGGCAATTCTTTCATGGGATTTGCGGTTTTTATCGAAAGCCCGAGCGAAAAAACACCCGGCTCAGTTTCAAGGGGGACCAAGCCGGATACAGGCTTTATGCCCGGTCGTACCGAGTCATAATTTTTCATTTCTCCTTTTTCGCTGATACAGGTGAAATCCAGATAATATTCAACGGTTTTCTTTTTCCCATAGTCAACTGCCACATCATCGAAGAGGAGAGAAAAAAGCCTTGAGGAAAACCCGGCTTCGTAAAACATCAGAAGATGACTCCGTGCAGAAGTAAAGCGCAGCGCGATGAACATTGCAGGAAATGAAGGCTGCAACACAACTACATCTGACGGCTCTCCCGCAGCATCTTTCACTTTTTCCCAAGTGCGGGTCATTTCTGCAGGCGATTTTTCATTGGGCTTATATTCGAAGAATTCGGTGACAGCAGAAGACATTTCATAAATCTCACGATTCGGAGCCGAACTCAGCACATAAACCTTTTCATACCGTTGTCTCAGGGTTTCGATAAAATACAGAGAAAGAACCGCATCTCCCATCTTTGCGGTCTGAATCACAAGGACGGCATTTGTGTCAGCCTGTTTTTTCGGGCGTCTGAGAAGCCTGTTCACAAGCAGAAAGAGAAAGCACAGATATTGTCTCATAGTTTTCACTCATTGATTAAGAAATAAAGTCAGCGTTTCCGGGGCCAGGGCTGAAACGGCTTGGTTTTCCATCGCTGATGGACCCAGAACCATTGATCCGGATATTGACTCACCATAAATTCGATGATCCGGTTATACTCTTGGGTATTGGCTTCCACATCTTTGGTTTTATCGCCGGTTTTTATAAGTGTCACTTCAGGCAGAAATATTGCCCGGAATCCCTTTTGCTCCCGGAGCAGAAACACGGGAACCACCGGCGACTCTGTTTTCAGCGCGAGCAATGCCAGCCCCTTGTTAGTGCAGGCAGTATGCCCGAAAAAATCCGCAAAAACTCCTTCTTCCCAGTTGACGTTCTGATCCATGAGCAAAACAGCCATATCTCCCTGTCCCAGAGTCCGCAATACATGACGCATGGACTTTCTTTTGGGAATAAGCGTTCCGCCGAACCGGGTTCTGAATGCACATATAAACCGGTCCATGGGCTTGAAATCAAGGGGTCTGAAAACAATACTGAGCGGATAAGCGATCATTGCTGCGATGATGCTCAACAATTCCCAGTTTCCGAAATGTGCGCTGAGAACCAGAACGCCCCTGCCTCTGTGATAGGCATTTTTGATATGGGAGACGCCTTCAATCCTGAAATGTCTGAACAGCTGCTTTTTGTTTTGTCTCGCTGACCACGCCATTTCAAACAGAATCTTCCCCATATTCTCAAAAACCTTCACAGAAATATCTTTGACCTGAGACGGAGGCTTGCCGAAAGCGCAAGAGAGATTCTGTACGGCTATATTTCTGTGTCTGATATCCGCAATATAAAGAATCCGTCCCAGCAGACTCCCCAGACGGTTTCCCCATTGTCTCGGAATGAGTCCCAGCAGATTAAAAAACAATTCGATAAGCTTATAAGTCATTGTCTTTTTTTGCCCCCTGACCGCTCCCGGCGGATTGACAAATCCGCCGTAAATGCTTGGGATTTGCCAATCCCAAGCGAGCATTCCGATTAAAAAACAATTCGATAAGCTTATAAGTCATTGTCGTTTTTTGCCCCCTGACCGCTCCCGGCGGATTGACAAATCCGCCGTAAATGCTTGG
>DYRK01000044.1:9260-18786 GCA_020718785.1 Desulfatirhabdium butyrativorans
TTTTTTGCCCCCTGACCGCTCCCGGCGGATTGACAAATCCGCCGTAAATGCTTGGGATTTGCCAATCCCAAGCGAGCATTCCGAAAGATTTTTCGATCTGCTGACGATTTGCAAAATCGTCCTACTCTGCGTTCAGCAGGTTGAAAATGCCGAAACACAGAAATACAAAATTTGCGGACCACGCGGCGATTCCCGGAGAAAGAATTTCGCCGTATCCGAGAGACAGACAGAAACTGTAAAGCACCCAGTAAAAAAATGCGATAGCGATACCGTAAGCAATGCCTGTGGGCAGACTCTCTTTTATTTTTCCTTTGACAGCAATACCTGCGCCTATGATACACAGAATGAGACAGATAAAAGGAAAGGCTGTTTTTGCCTGCAAATCCACCCGATATAGAGTGGCGTCATATCCCTCATCTTCGACTCTCTTTACATAAGCGAGCAGTTCTTTGAAGCTCATTTCTTCGGATTTTTTGACAATAATCGTCAGGTTTTCCGGCATCAGATCAAGCAGTTCGGCGATTTCTTTATGAAATACGACTCTGCAGCCCTCTTCTTTGCTGACAAAGTTTTGCTCCAAGACTTCGTAAAGACTCCATTTTTTATCCTTGAAAACCCCACGTTTTGCATCTATCCGCCTCGCCAATCTGAAGTCATTGTCAAAATAATAAACCGTCACGCCGAAAATGGCTTTTAAGGTTCTGTCGTAATATTTTATATGGGTTATCCGACGATTGTCTTTAAGCCAGATGTTGTTTTCTTTCGATATCACCGCGGATTTCTTTTTCACTTCTCTCAACCATATCTGATTCGACTCTCCGACAGTCAAAGGGACAATAACTTCCGAAAGCAGAAAGAGCAGGAAACTGAAGAGAAATCCCAGCGAAATCAAAGGCTTGAGCAGTTGCCAGATACTCACGCCGCTGGTTCTGAGTGCAAGGATTTCATTGTTCCGAGCCATGAGTCCGAACACAATCAGAACCGCCAGCAAGACGCATACCGGAAGTATCTGCGAGATGATAAACGGTATCTTGAACAGAAAAAAGATAATGATCTTAGGAAGCGGAACCCCTGCTTCCATAAAATTATCTATTTTTTCAAAAAAGTCAACGGCAATATAAATGCCGACAACTGTTGTCAGCACAATAATGACGTATCTGAAAATTTCCCGTGTCAGATATTTTGAGATAATGGACATGGTGCTGGGTTCTGGGTGCCTGGTACTGGGTTCTTGGTGCTGGGTGCTTGGCGCTGGGTTCTTGGTACGGGGGGCCAGTTGCCAGTACCCAGTACCCAGTACCCAGTACCCAGTACCCAGCACCCAGTACCAAGCACCCAGCACCAAGCCCCCAGCTACTTGTTACTAAACTGCATCTGATAGAGTTTGAAATATTCTCCGCGTTTCGCAATCAATTCTTCGTGTCTGCCTTGTTCTGCAATACGGCCCTCAAGGATGACCAAGATTCTGTGAGCATAAGCAATGGTTGACAGCCGATGGGCAATAACAAAAGTGGTTCGACCTTTCATCAGATTTTCAAGAGCTTTCTGCACCAGCATTTCGGATTCCGTGTCCAATGACGAGGTTGCCTCGTCAAGAATCAGAACAGGGGCATCTTTCAGCAATGCCCGTGCAATGCAGATCCGCTGTTTCTCACCGCCGGAAAGTCTTCCTCCGAGTTCTCCGATCATGGTATCGAATTTGTGCGGAAAGCTTTGGATGAAGTCATAAGCATAAGCGGCTTTTGCAGCATCGGCGATTTCCTCATCCGAGGCATTCCGGTTCCCGTAGGCAATATTGTTTCGGACCGTGTCGTTAAACAGGATAGTGTCCTGTGTGACAATGGCAATCTGCTTTCTGAGAGAAGCAACAGACGCTTCCCGAATATCGGTTCCGTCAATCATAACCGCTCCTTCGCTGACATCGTAGAATCTCGGTATGATATTTACTATAGATGTTTTGCCTCCGCCGCTCATGCCGACCAGCGCGAGAATTTCTCCCGGAGCCGCATCTAAACTGATATCCTTCAATACCATATCTTCATCATATTTCAAAGAGACATTCCGAAACGTGACCCGATGAGGCGCGGACTTGATTTCAATCGGATTCGGCAGTTCTTTGATATCCGATTCCCGCTCGATAATATCAAACACCCGGTCCGAAGCGGCAATTCCCTGCTGAACCGAGTTGTTGAGCCTGCTCAGTTTTTTCACAGGATCATAGAGCATCAGCACCGCAGCCATAAACGAGAAGAACGTACCGGGCGTGGAGGTTCCGTCAATGACTCTTGACCCGCCGTACCATATAATAAAAGCAATGCCGAGTCCGCCCATAAATTCCATGACCGGCGATGACAGGGAGCGGGCAATGACTGCTTTCATTTCCAATCTGAAGAGATGAAGGGTTTTTTCGGCGAACCGCTTTTTCTCATATTCCTCCATGCCGAATGCCTTGACAATCTTGTTTCCCACAAAGGTTTCATGAAGAAAAGAAGTCATTTCAGCCATTGCTTCCTGACATCCTGTGCTGACCCGGCGGACCCGTCTCCCGAACTCGACTACCGGAAAAAAGGCGACCGGCAAAACGATCATGGCAAAAAAAGCCATTTTCCAGTCCCTGTAGAAAATAACTCCGGTTAAACCGATAATAGTGAAAACATCGCGCAGTGACCCTGTGATCGCGGTGGATACCATACCTTTGATGACATTCACGTCATTGGTGATGCGCGACATGAGGCCGCCGGTTTTTTCTTCCTGAAAAAAGGAAACCGGCAAATCCTGAATACGGTCGTAAAGGCGGTCCCTCAGTTGCCGGATAATGCTTTCGCCCACATAGTTCATGAGATATTCCTGACCGTAGTATCCGATTCCACGGATAAAATAGATCAGAATCACGAAAACCGGAATGACTCTGAGCATGGTCATATCTTTTTTGAAGAAAATATCATCCAGCACGTTCTTGACTAAAAAGGCAGTCGCAGATTGGCTTGCGGCAACCACCAGCATACATCCCATTGCCAAGACGAGTTTCATGCTGTTTTCACGAATCATGGATAAGAGTTGTCTGTGACGTTCTTTTGCTTCAATTTTCATTTCTCATTTCTCACTTATGAAATACCTGTCCGCATAATCGGTAATACTGCAAAGCTCTTTTTCCAGACGGATCCGGCAGTTTTCTTCCATATCTCTGTCAGCGTCTTCCGGGACATATAAAGGCTCGCCGTAAACCGCCCGGCATTTTGTAAAGGGATAGGGCAGCATAAAGCGATCCCAGCTTGCGAAAATTTTCACCCGCTCTGCGCTGTAAGTTACAGGAATAATAGGATACCCTGTCTTCTTTGCCAAAGTGATGATACCGGGCTGAACTTTGAATCTCGGGCCCTGAGGTCCGTCCGGTATTATCGCAGCCGGTCTTGTCTGTTCATTCAGCAGCCTGATAAGAGTTGCCAAAGCACGGAGTCCGCCCCTTGTAGTTGATCCCCGGACAGTCTCATGTCCCTGTTTCTGAAGGATTCTGGCGATAATCTCACCGTCTTGCGACTGACTCACAAGGGCTGCGCCGTTCCATCCTTTGCAGAGATAATTGATTAGCAGAAGCCTTGAGTGCCAGCAAGCAATAATAAACTTTTGAGAGGCAAGCACAGACCGAACTTTTTCAAGTCCTTCGGATTCAATCCGGGCAGTTGAGAAAAGAAGGTCAATGACCAGCTTGCCCAACGTGCCGATTATATTCCATTTCAGTTCATATAAGCTGTTTTTCTTCATATTCATTCAGTTGTCTGGATCCTGATTTTCAGGATTAAAGGATTTTCATGATGTGCTGAAATTTCATTTCAGCACTCCGGAGTCCGGCTGCTTTGACAGAAATCCTGCAAATCCTTTAATCCCGAAAATCAGGGTTCAGACAATGTGCGGACACTGATTTTAATGATTAAAGGATTTTCATGATGTGCTGAAATTTCATTTCAGCACTCCGGAGTCCGGCTGCTTTGACAGAAATCCTGTCAATCCTTTAATCCCGAAAATCAGGGTTCAGACAATTGTGCTGAAATTTCATTTCAGCACTCCGGAGTCCGGCTGCTTTGACAGAAATCCTGCAAATCCTTTAATCCCGAAAATCAGGGTTCAGACAATTGTGCTGAAATTTCATTTCAGCACTCCGGAGTCCGGCTACTTTGACAGAAATCCTGTCAATCCTTTAATCCCGAAAATCAGGGTTCAGACAATGTGCGGACACTGATTTTCTCAAGTGGAATAGAGACAAAACGGCTTGCAAAGCCGTTTTACTGTAAAACGATTTTCCAAATCGTTTTTTTGGATAAAATCAGCATGTTATGGTTTTTTATCCGGTAGTGCGATTTCAGACGATCCAGACTGCAAGCTCACTTAATGCCGTGGATTCCATTAGATATTTGATATGGTTCGCTTTTGCCGAGATTTGAATTTTATTGAAAAGCACAGGCAGCGGCGAACCATCCGGATATTCTTCGCTCTCGAATTCCGAGACATATCCCCAGAGATGCTGAACCGCATTCAGCAATCGTCCTGCCGATGGTTTTCTTTGCATGAGAGCGATCAGTTCCGGGATTAAGTCCGCGACCGAGATATGTTTCCGGGAACCGGCAAGCGAAGCGCCGATGGAACGGTAGGCATTCGGATCCCTTGCCATTACGGAATATTTGTGCTGGGCCCACAATTCCTGAGAAGAACGTGGAAAAGGAATACGACCCGGTTCCCTGCCCTCGTATTTCTTTTTCAGAATCAGAAACTGATTTCCCGGAGGATCAATGAATATATCGGGCCATGACAAAGTGCAACTATCCGTATTTATAGTTAAAGGGCTGTGATGCCGAAATCCCCGCAAAGTCATTTCCGCGACAAGGATATCGTGCCGCAGACTCAGACCTGAGAGATGCTTTTCCCAGCGAAGCGTTTCAGGATGTCTCGCATATCCTTTTTTATGATTCAGATGAACAGATACAATCGCGTGCAGTTCCAGATGTTCTCCGAGAAGACTCTGCCGGTTCAGATATCCGGGGTGAATATCCCATATTCTCATAGCTCATAACTTTTTCTGATTTCATTCAAAATATAGACCGCATCCTCGATGCCGATTCTTTTATCTCCGTTGACATCTGCGGCTTGAGATACCGGAAATATCTCTCCTCCCGCAGCAATCTGTAAAGCCGAAATGAGATCGCTGAGAGTAATTTTTCTGTCAGCGTTGATATCGCCATGTATCTGCGGTATCAGTGACACATCAAGGCGCGCGGCATTTCCTTGACTCACAGAAATATCCGATATTATCTCGGAATAATAGCCCTGTGCGGAAAATTGCAGATTATATGTTCCGGGAACAAGGATTCTGTGATAGTCGCCCACATCCGGGTCTGTATAAACCTTATGGTCAATGCAGATGACTTCTACTGCCGCATTCAGGGGCTGTCCTGTTGTCTTATCTGTGATAATGCCCCGCACGCCTCTGAGTGACCATTCCATATAAGCCAGCATAGCTTCCCGATTATCGTCCCAGAGATGTGCAATTTCCGAAAATGCGGGCCAAAAAGTATTACTAAGTTCAATCGTCACTTCATTGCAGCCCATCCATACATAGTTCCAGTCCTGCATTCCGCCGTTGATGGTGTACCATGCTGCTCCGTTGGTAACAGCATCCGAATTGCCGCGCATATCCGGATTGTTAGATGCGTAAGTCTGAGACAACTGAACAAACAAATCATCGTCCGGTGAAGCCGTGTAAGTATTGGCATTTTTCGAGTTCGAGTCATAAGGATAATTCACTAACAGCGCGCCGGTATGAAAATTTGCCGAAAGCACGTATGAATGATTAAAAGCCCAGTTCATAATATGCTGCACTTCGGTGGGACGTCCGTCAGGGCTGTTGTCAGAATCAATAAACTGATCGGGAAAAGTTCGGTTGAGATCAAAGCCCTGGGCGTTTCTTCGCTCATTATTCACATACCCGTCGGGATTCATCAGTGGCATGATCCATATCTCGGTTTCAGCGACCAGATTTGTGACCCGCTCATCGCTTCCGTAATTCTCGGCAAGGAGATGAATCAGTTTCAGACAGAGTTCCATTCCCAAAGGTTCATTGCCGTGCATGGTAGAAATGTATTTGAATTCGGGTTCGTCTTCTTCGATACCCACATTATCCGAAATCTGCATGAACCAGAGTGGGCGTCCTTCATAAGACTCGCCGATATTGTGAAGCCGGCAGATATCCGGATATGCCGATTCTACGGCTTTCAACTCGGCAGTCAGTTGCGAATGCGTGTGATAACCGCTTCGCAGTTCAGGCTTGAGTCTGACCATGTCGGGAATAAGCTTAGGATCATAGCCCATGTCCCTGAGTTCTTCGAACTGTTCGGATGAGATATCCGCTCTGACGCTGTTTCCGCGGACTCCGGTAATATTGACACCACTGCGGATAAGACGCCTGATATCTTCTTTTCCGACAGAGTCAATCCGAACTTCGGTGAAAACCTTTTTTTCAAAAACATCTGCCGATAAAGAAATCGCTGGAAATAAGACTGATAAAAAGATGAGAGATAAATACCTCATAATAATTCCTCAAATCGTAGGGTGGGTGAAACTCACCGTATTCACTTCCAAAACCGTGGGTTTCACCCACCTGTAGAATATTTTTAAGTCATTTTTGTCGCGGCTTTATATTTCCGCACATTTTCCGCAACAATAGAAGCCAGTTCGGGCTTGTCCATATTTTCCTCGATCAAGCGTTCAAAGGCACTGCCGATGACTACGCCGTCAGCTACAGATGCTACTACTGCTACTTCCGCGGCTGTGGAAATTCCGAATCCTACGCAGATCGGAAGCGATGTGACCGAGCGAAGATTTTTCGTATGAAAGGCAATATCTCCCGTGTCTAATCCGTCGCTGCCGGTCACGCCGGTCTTGGAAACCAGATAGATAAAACCTGACGCTGACGCGGCAATATGCTTCATACGTTCCACAGGCGTAGTCGGCGCAATGAGACGAATCAGAGACAGCGCATTTCCGGGCCATGCCTCAGTCATTTCGTCGGATTCTTCCGGCGGCAGATCAACTACCAGCACGCCGTCCGCGCCGTTTTCCTGTGCGGCTTTATAGAATGCTTTATTCCCGTAAGCATGAATAGGATTATAGTAACTGAAAAGAATGATCGGGATATCTGCGAATTTCTTCCGGATATCTCGTGTCATTTCAAGAACTCTTCTGAGACTTGCGCCTTTTGCCAATGCCCGGACCGAAGAGCGTTGAATCACGGGCCCGTCCGCGGTCGGATCCGAAAAAGGAACCCCGAGTTCCAATATATCCAGACCCGCTTCGCACATAGCGGCAATAAGCGTCAATGACTCGGAGATATTCGGATCCCCCGCGGTCACAAATCCGACCAAGGCCTTTTCTTTTTTCTGTCTCAGTTTTTCAAATGTCTCGGCTATACGATTCATAATCGTTTACTCCTTATCGTTTACTCCTTTTTCCGATTTGCAGGTTCATTTCAGAATTTCAGGTGCTGTCCGACAATTCCGAGGTCTTTGTCTCCTCTTCCTGACAGATTTACGACAATAATATCGTTTTTTGATCTGCGGGGAGCTTCGATCATTGCCTGCGCCACTGCATGAGAACTTTCCAGCGCGGGAATGATGCCCTCAAGAGTTGTCAGCATCTGAAATGCCTCCAATGCCTGACCGTCTTCTATGGAGACATACCGCACTCTGCCTGAATCTTTTAAGAAGGAATGCTCAGGTCCTACTCCCGGATAATCCAGTCCTGCTGAAATGGAATGGGCTTCCTGAATCTGCCCGTTTTCATCCTGAAGCACGTAAGATTTCGAACCGTGAAGTACGCCTACCGAGCCTGCGCTGATAGTCGCAGCATGTTTTCCGCTATGAATGCCTTTGCCAGCGGCTTCGACGCCTAGTATTTCTACCGGATCATTGACAAAGGCATAGAAAAGCCCCATGGAATTGCTTCCGCCGCCTACGCAGGCAACGATCATATTCGGAAGTTTTCCCTGTTCTTCCAGAATCTGAGACCGCGTTTCTTCTCCTATGACTTTCTGAAAATCCCGGACCATCTCAGGATAAGGATGGGGACCGGCAACCGAACCGATCACATAAAAAGTATCCCGGACCGCTCCTACCCAGTAACGCATAGCTTCATTCATGGCATCCTTGAGCGTTCCCGTGCCTGAAGACACCGGAATGACTTCCGCGCCGAGAAGCTTCATGCGTTGCACATTCGGAGCCTGCCGGGCAATATCTTCTACGCCCATAAATACCCGGCATTCCATTCCGAACAAAGCTGCAACCGTTGCTGTGGCTACACCGTGCTGTCCTGCGCCGGTTTCAGCGATCACCTTTTTCTTTCCTATCCATCGGGCAAGCAAAGCCTGACCCAGCGTATTATTGATTTTATGCGCGCCGGTATGAGCCAAATCTTCCCGTTTGAGATAAAGCGAGGCTCCGCCGAGATGTGCGCTGAGACGTTTGGCATGAAACAGCGGCGTAGGGCGGCCCACATAATGATAGAGCAGTTCCTGAAGTTCATGCTGAAATCCCGGGTCATCCCCGATGTCGCGATACGCTGATTCTAACTCCAGCAGCGCAGGCATCAGCGTTTCCGAGACATAGCGTCCCCCGTAAGGTCCGAAATGTCCCTTGGCATCAGGATACTGTTTGCTTTCGAAATGATTCATTAAAAATCCTCCTCGGCTTATTTTGCCTTTTGAGTTGATTCCTTAACTACAGCCGCGCACTTGATCAGCGGGAGTTGTTTCTGTCGGCAGAAGCGATCAGATTGTCAATTATCTTTTTGGTATTTTTCAGAATTCCGAGAATATGTTTCAATTCTTCTTTTTTCGCGGCGTTATGCCCCAGACTGACCGTATATTCCGAGCCTTCCAATATGACAAAATACCAATGACGACCTATGACATAAGCGCCGTAAACAGGAGACTCGTCATTATTCAGCAGTCGTGCTGAAATCATAGCTATCATCAGTTGTCCCAGAGGATCATTCGGAGGGGGCTGTTCTTTTTTGTATTCATTCAGAAAGAAAAACGGACGTCTCGGAGAATGTTTTCCGTTTGCTACAATAAAATCAACGGTTCCCGATAATATTTCGTTCTCATAAGAAACCGAAATTTCTCTTTCGAGAAAAGAACGGTAATTTTCCTGATCGAAATCTGCGATATGGAATAACACTCCTATAAAACAGACTTTCAATTCCTCCTCATTCCAATCCCATGCACGTGCCTGTAATTTTTTACATAAAGAGTCGAGCAGTTTTTCTTCTTCCAGAGAAATTTCATAACTGCCTTCCAGCCAATTATCCATGAGTTTGCTGCTGACAACTGAAGCAATTTGAAATTTATCCTCTGTTTCTTCAATTGTCCATTTTGAAAACGGTTTCATATTATTTGTATCTCCTTTTTCACAATCCAGCAGTTATCACATTTTTAGGATATTAAGATAACATACTGATTTATAATTGTTAAAATGGAAAT
>DYRK01001205.1 GCA_020718785.1 Desulfatirhabdium butyrativorans
GAATATTTTCATTGAGATGTTTTTCGGCAATGATTTTCAGAGAAAAGACCTGAAAAAAGACATTATAAGCATTCCGTCATCATGGCTGTCCGCCCGGATGCGCCAGTGCTGCGCGAGAGAGGCGCTCGGCATGGTTCAGGGTGCGGTGAGAAGTGCGGCTGCAAAGGGAATCGAACCTGTAAAGCCGAAGCATACCGGCAGAAAGATGATTCTTTCATCCCAGTGTGTCAGAACTGAGAAAGGGCGCAATTCCTTTGATTTATGGCTTGTTGTCGGCTCGGTCGGCAATAAGACAAAGTTGCAGATTCCCCTGAAAAAACATCGGCATATAAATCTGTTTTCAGACTGGAAAATGTCTGATTCTGTTACGGTTCACAGAAAATATGTGATGTTCACGTTTGAAAAAGAAACAGGGAAAAAGAAAACTTCAGGAAAACTTATCGGAATTGACTGCGGAATAAATCATCTTCTCGCAACTTCCGAAGGTAATTTATACGGCTCGGAAGTGAAACCTCTGATAAATGTCATAAAGCGTAAAAGGCAAGGCTCGAAAGCTTATAAAAGAGCAAAGAAAACACTTTCTTATTATATTCACAAAGTCGTGAAAGAACTGAATTTCGGCGGAATTCAGCTTGCTGTCGTCGAAAATCTGAAAAATCTGAAACAGGGAAAAAAGAAAAACCGTTCAAAAGCTTTCCGAAAGACTCTCAGTAACTGGAATTACCGGGAACTGCTCAGAATTATCGAGATGCGCTGTGAAGAAAACCGTGTTTCCTTCAGAAGCGTGAATCCCTGTAAGACCAGTCAGATGTGTCCTTTATGCGCCCATACTGAGAGGGATAACCGGGTCAGTGAGAATTTTAAGTGTCTGAAATGCGGGCATTCAGAGCAGGCTGACATAGTCGGCGCCCTTAATATTCTGACCCGGCTTGTCACCGGACGATATGGTGCCGGTTTCAAAACCGACTGAATACTATGAAATACTATTCAATTGGTAACTAT
>DYRK01001206.1 GCA_020718785.1 Desulfatirhabdium butyrativorans
TTCCCTTCAGGTATCTGACGCATCAGTTTTTCCAGATTTCCGCCCTCGGATGCGTGGGCAATACATATCTCATCCGCCAATTCCGCCATAAGCTGATTTCTTTTCAGGGCGGTTTTCTGAGTAACACGGATCACGGTTTCATCAAAAGGCGTGACCGCCAGCATACGATTTTGGCTCAAGGCTGTTCTGAGTTCGGGTTCCCAGCGTTTCCCGATGCCTCTGGCAAGGGCAAGGATCAGGGGCTGTGAGCCTTTGAGCAGGTAATGAAGCACATCTTTTTCAATTGCAGAATGAAAACCGGAGATCACGCATCTGCCCCTGTTCCGCTGCTCGATTGCCCAGTCATAAGTCTTGAGGACAATATTTGCAGGGCATTTTCTGGAGCATAAAAAAGCGGTTTTTCCGAGTTTCAGGATGTCGGCGTTGCCGTAAGTAAAGAATTTCTGCATGATTTTTTTCAGTCGGTTTTCAGGATTTCAAGTTTATAATCTCCCTACAAAACGGCTTGCAAAGCCGTTCTACAGTAAAACGCCCCTGCTTAAAAAAGACGCACATCGTTTCTCTTCTGCCCGTTTTACAGTAAAACGATTTTTCAAATCGTTTCTCTTCGACAGATCGAAATGTTCCGGGAGGAGTGCAAAAATTCCGTTCCGAAAACATTATTCCAATCCTCGTCATCAAAAGGGTTATCCCAGAAGTCAATGCTGCTCTGAGCAGACAGTAACAGATCGTCGTCTATTTCATCAGCTTGCTGTCCTCGTGGTATTGAATACTTGCTTAGTAAAAATTCAATAAAATTAAGAACTTCACGTTTTGCATGTTCAGGAAGTTTTTCGATTTTCATCTGAATCTCTGTATCAAACATAATAAGATGCTCCTTTGCTTAATCATGTTCAAATCGCTCTTTACGTTTTTGTCTTGCGAAATTCATCGCACTTTGAGTTATTTCTCTGACAGACAAATCTTCCCATAAATCTTTGCGCCATTCTGTGTAATCAAAAG
>DYRK01001207.1 GCA_020718785.1 Desulfatirhabdium butyrativorans
TAATCAAAAATATTAATAAATCAGATTGATTATAAAAAGTGTACGGTAATGAGACTTGAAAATAGAATAAGGAGAATAAGTTATGCTTAGAAAAAAGAACGGTGTCTGCGGTCTGATCGGAATCCTTTGTTTTGTCCTTCTGATTCCTTCCCTGTCTGTTTCCGCTCCCATGAAATATGCGAATTGCTATGCGTTGGGAGCGCGGGCTGCTTCCGAAGCCTTCAGGCTGATCAGAGTCTCTCCGGGAAACGGAGGATTCATTGCCCTTACCAACGCGGGATATGCCGAAATCGAGGGGCAGACGACCGAGGGCTGTATTGACGGACTGAGCAATATGACAGCAACATCCGGAGGAAAAAATACGCTTCTGGAAATCCAGTCGCGTTATGACAAAGCCCTGTGGTTTGCCGTTTATCATAAGGGGACAGGCAGATGCGCGTATCTGGAACTTGATCCGGCAGCAGATGCAGAAGCTCTGAGATTTCCTCTTTCTGCGGAACCGTCTGAACTTTTTGCCCATATTTCTGTTGAAAAAATCAATGCAGACCATCTGTATGCGAATGCGGATGAATACAACGACAAATTCGACACTCAGAAGGTTTTCGGTGAAAACGCATTCCGTATTGTCACCATAGCCAATGCCGTGGCTGCCGGCGTGCCCAAATATGCGATACGTTCTTTCGAATTTCACGATCACTACTGCCCCGGCGTCACTTCCGGGATTCTGATGGCAAATTATGTGAAAACCTACTTTCCGAGAGATAATTATTTTGTTCAGGGAATCAGCCCCTGGTGCAAAGAAGACGCATTGATGGTGATGCTGAACTCGACGCCCGGAAAAAGCGGTTATGCGGTCAGCTTTCCCAACAAGGAAGATACCGCAAAATGGAAACCCGGGTTTGAAAGTGCGGCAACGATTATCTACGGTCAGAACGGTTCAGGCAAATGGGAAGGAATGCTGCTCGGCTTTGTCTGGGGGGACGACAGCGGTTGTCCGGACTA
>DYRK01001208.1 GCA_020718785.1 Desulfatirhabdium butyrativorans
TGATCTGCTTTCTGCCATTTGCTGTAACCTTTTTTAAAGATTATCTGTAAACAATCACTTATCCAAAAAATAATACGGGAAGTCTTTCCGATTTATCTGTAAGCAATCAGAAAAACTTCCCGATGTTTTCAGCTTGAAATTTATTCGGTTGCCGGCACAGCATAAGGGCAGTTGCCGTTATTTCCCCGTCCGCCGCCATGTCCGCCGCCGAAACCGCCTCTCCACAGGGGAGCGCCGGTATCCGTATCTCTCAGAGCCACCTCTTCATCGCCTACGGTGACGCTTGCAGCAATCGTTCTCACAGTGCCGTCGCTGTAGGTTACATTATATGCTTTTACAGTGACTGCATCGCCGACCGCGGGGCGGTCAACTCCGAGCTGTTCCCAGTACCGGACAGGCCCGAAGCCATATACAGTGACAACTTCCGTTCCGTTGTCTATCTCCATGCCGTCGCCGTTATACAATACAGTCGCTACTGTTCCCGTGACCGTGACCGCTTCGCCGTTGAAAATATTGACAGCACAGACACCGCTGCCCATAACCGGACAAGTACCGTTTGCCGCCGCCGCACAGCCGCCACTTGTTACCGCTGCTGTTCCTGTGAGCCGGCCGGAATTTCCGCCGCGCCCTGCCAGAGCATCCCCTGTTACTGCCAGCGTCATTGCCAGCGCCAATGTTGCCGCAGCCATGCCTTTAATCGAGTTTCTCATTTGTAACTCTCCTTTGAATAAATTGTTGAAAAATTGAAATCCGAAGACCCCGACGATCTTTTTCCGAACCTGCCCGGAAGCTTTCGTCCTGACAGAGTATAAAGCAACAATCGTGCCAAAATCATGATGCTGTAAAATCAGATAATTATGACGATAGCCGGCGGTCAGGATTCGACAATCGGGGTTCTGATTCGACAATATTGTCGAATGGATCAGAGATAAAACGATTTGTGTCTGTTTTTTCCTCGTTCCCAAGCCCCTGCTTGGGAACGCATCTGCGCCCGAAGCCCCG
>DYRK01001209.1 GCA_020718785.1 Desulfatirhabdium butyrativorans
GAAGTCTGGGTCTGCACACAGAACGGCGATATGAGCTTTTACAGCAGCGAAGGCAGGTTGAAAAAATCTGTATGGGTTCCGGAATTTCCCGCACGGATTCAAATCTGAAAGTATAGCCTTGCTTTTGGGGAAAAGGTAAGCATAATGCACGAAATGGGAATAGCCATGCAGGTAGTTGAAATTGCAACTGCCTCGATACCGGACGGCATGAAAAATGCACGGGTGGAAAGAGTCAATCTCAAAGTCGGCAGACTCTCGGCAGTCGTGCCGTCCAGCCTCCGATTCTGCTTTGAAATCATCACCAAAGACACTCCCCTCGAAGGCGCAGAACTCAGTATCAAAGAAATCCCCGTAGTCGCAAAATGCCGGGAATGTGATACCGAATGGACAATTACCGGACCTGCCTTCAACTGTGAGAAATGCCGGAGCGGTTCTATCGAGATTATTTCAGGGCGGGAATTGGATATAGAGTCTATTGAAATTGCCGATGAGTGAGACAGAAGATCAGATCTTATAGGAAATAACTATCCGGATATCAGTCAAAAGAGCAGAGAAGTCTTTCTCGTTCCCAAGCCCCGGTTTCAATGCCGTCATGCCGTTGCAAAAAACACCCCTTGATTTTACTTTGTCAGTCTGACTTCCGATGTCATTCCGAACACTTCCCGCCTTTGACCTGACGGCATTGCCGGTTTGCCATGCCGTGCCTGGCCGCTCCGCTCCCGGAACCCGAAGTTTTCAGCTTCTGAACCCTGAGAAATTTTTCTGTTGACATTGCCGAGAGACTGATATAAAAAAAATTATTTTTTAGGCAGAACAGATAATTCTGAAACTTACGGGCTTTCCGGATTTTTTTCAGCGCAAATTTGACGGGAGGACGGCATGAAAAAGGGATGTCAGGTTCGGGTTGCGGCTGTGTCTGCCGCGGCAGTATTTGTTTTTCTGAGTTTCATTTCCGGCACGGCGGGTATTTCCGAGCCGGAGACTGCGGTTCTGGCGGATT
>DYRK01000493.1 GCA_020718785.1 Desulfatirhabdium butyrativorans
TCAGACCTCGACGGATATCGAATTTCCGGCTGCCTCGGGACCGGCGAATCTCACGATAAACAATACGGGAGGAGCAATACTTCACGCATCAAGAACGCTGTCCGGAACATTGACGCTGACAGCCGGCGCACTCACGATAGGAGCGAATAATACGCTCACGCTGAACGGCGGCATTTCCGCAACTTTCGGGACGCTGAACGGCGGAGATACTTCCGATCTGATTCTCGGAGGAACCGGAAATGCGACGCTTCCGGCAAATGCGCTTACGCTTAACAATCTTACGCTGAACCGTGCCGGAGCAGTAGTAATACTTGGAAATGATCTCACCGTGAAAGGCACTCTCACGCTTTCGGCGGGCATTCTGAAGGTTCCTTCATACAATCTGCTTCTCGGCGAAACTGCACAGATTGCCGGAATGACTTCGGCTTCTGCCATGATTGTTGCAGATATCATCGGCGAAGTGCGGAAAACGATTGCAGACGGCGCAACTTTGCCCGTATCATTCACCTTCCCGGTCGGTTCGGATTCGGGAACTCCGGAATATTCTCCTGTCACGCTGGATTTCACGGAAGGAACTTTCGCATCGGCTTACGTCGGCGTAAGACTGAAGGATTTGCAGTATCCGGTGAACAGCTCGCCGACAGATTATCTTCAAAGATACTGGACGGTCACGCAGAGCGGAATTACGGCTTTTTCCTGCGATATGACCTTTGCTTATGTTACTGCCGATATTCACGGAACCGAAACGAATATTTACGGGAAGCGCCATGCAGATTCGGTGTGGACGACTCTGGATCAGGCAGGCAGCAATCAATTCACCGGAACCGTGACCGCATTCGGCAGTTTCACCGGAGCCGATCATACGCCGGTTCTTGCGACGCCGCTTG
Source organism: Desulfatirhabdium butyrativorans (assembly GCA_020718785.1). Taxonomy (GTDB): domain Bacteria; phylum Desulfobacterota; class Desulfobacteria; order Desulfobacterales; family DYRK01; genus DYRK01. The sequence continues at coordinate 888 of DYRK01000493.1, forward strand.
CGGACGTGACGGTTTACGAAGACGCTGCGCCGACTTCGATAACTCTGAGCAGCGTATTTTCGGACTTCGACGACGACAATCTCTCTGTTGTCAAAACCGTAGTATCGAATACCAATCCGGGGCTTGTGCCGGCAGCCGTTTCCGGCGAAACGATGACGCTGAGTTATACTCCGAACGGAAACGGTTCCGCAACAGTAGTAATACGAGGAACGGCAAATGAAAAATATGCCGAAGACAGTATTACGGTCACGGTAATTCCGGTTGACGATGCGCCTGCTGTTTCACAGAAAATCCCGGACCTGACCGTAAACGAAGATGCTCCGCCTGCGGTCATCGCTTTGTCCGGAGTATTTGCAGATATTGACTCCGCGTCCGTGGCAAAATCTCTCCTTTCGAATAGTAATTCTATACTGCTCACAACATCTTTAGAAGGAGATACGCTGACGCTGACCTGTCTGAAAGATCAGAACGGAACCGCAGATATCGTCATTCGGGGAACCGCCGACGGACAGTATGCAGACACGGCTTTCAAAGTCACGGTGACTCCGGTGGACGATCCGCCGGTCTGGATTACTGAAATTGCCGATGTGAAAGCGACGGACGGCGATCCGGATACGGTCATTCCGCTGGCCGGAACAGTCACGGACATTGACAATGAACAAAGCAAAATCGTTTTCTCTGCAAAAAGCGGAAATAACTCGCTGGTCTCGTCCTTTGTTGCCGGGACTTCGCTCACGCTGAGATATGCGAAAGAACGGGCCGGTGAGACAACGGTAACGGTCACGGCGCTGTCCGGCGGCAAAACCGTAAGTGATACTTTCTCCGTGATACTGGGTACGCTGAAGTATGCAGTTTCCGGAAAAGCGGTCTATTTCAGCAATCTCCTGCCGGTTCCGAATATCAAAATGATGCTGACAGGAACGGATTTCTACACCGGAAAAGCTGTGTCTGCGGAGATATTTACGGATTCATCCGGAAATTATCTCTTCTCCGATATTGTCCGGGGAGATTACAGCGTTACGCCGTTTAGAAACGATCCGCCGGATCCGGCAAAACTGAGTGCGTCCGATGCGGATGTGATTGCCGATGTTGCCCTGGGAATAAGGAGCCTTACGCCCCTGCAATATAAAGCCGCGGACGTGACACTCAACGGCAGGGTTTCCGGTCTGGACGCTTCGAGACTCTCAAGATTCACGGCAGGACTGATTACGGAAATGAGCAGTTCCGGGTACCCGGCTCCGGAATGGATTTCGGATACCGAGTCTCTCTCTTTCTCCCTGAATGCAGATACGGCAGATATGAATTTCACGATGTATCTGACCGGAGACATATCGGGAAATTACTCGCCGGGGACCTCGGGAACATCGGCCCGTGAACCGGGACGTACAGCGGAAATCAGCGTAGAACAGAGTTCCGTGCTGTCTGTGCCGATAGTCATCAGTGAGAATACGGAATTCCACGGCATAGACCTCGATATCGAATACAATGAAACCGTTATTCTCGCACGGGAAGCGACGCTGGAAGGCGGTATTCTCGATGACCGGGATTACGAAACAGCGGTGAATCTGAACGAACCGGGCAGAATCCGCATGGCAATATTCGGATATTCGGGAAAAAAGATCACCGGTTCCGGAACCGTAGTAATTCTGCATTTCGATGTGGTCGGACCGGTTTACAGCAGTTCGCTCCTGACCTTTACGAGATTCGACTGCAACGAAATCCGGGTGAAGAGCGAAGCGGAGCAGGCGGTCATCGGCGGATTCTACCTCGAAGGAATGCTTTCCGATTCGCTCCGTATCATCGTGACTCCGGATCCGAATTACGACCCGATGGATTATGACATGAACGGCGACGGGAAGGTTGACATGAAAGATGCTGTTCAGGCTTTGCGGCAGGGCGATATCGAAGGGTCCATCCGCTCTTTGCAGATTCTGACTTGGCGATAAAAAATCTTCGGGGTGCAGGGTCCATGAACGTGCAAGTCAACCTTGCACTCCGGATCACCCTTCCTCTTAGAGGGTGTTTAAAAATTAGTGACAGTCCCGCAGGGACGACCGGCAATAGCCCGGCAATTCATTGCCGGGGCCGGAAAAAACGGCATGTTGCCGATCTCCATGCCATGCGCCCCGGCAATGAATTGCCGGGCTATTTTCAAAAGTCCCTGCGGGACTGATACTAATTTTTAAACACCTTCTAAGCAAGGATTACTCGGCGTTCCCGAAATCCCTGCTTACACACAATCCTTATCGTATTATCGTAGGGTGGGTGAAGCGAAGCGAAACCCACCTTTGTATCTGCAAGGATTGTGTAAAGCAAGGGTTACTCGGCGATCCCGAAATCCCTGCTTACACACAATCCTTGCAGATAGCTGATAGCCCGGCAATTCATTGCCGAATTTATTGCCGTTTTTTAATAGAAATTGTTGTAATTTCTCTATGACTGAATGTGTAATAACTTATATCTTTGGCAGTAACACGAATGATCTTTCCCATCCGTTTCGTTTTTATCTTAAATTCCGGGTAGCTGAACAGGAATCTCAGAATTCGGGGAATATCACCGGCATGTGAATCAGTCAAACTAAAACAAACGACACAATACCGGCTGTCTGCCGCGATTATACGCCAGAAATCTTTTTCGTTGATTGTCAGAAATGTCGGCTGATTCTCATGACAAAGCAGTCCCGCTACAGCGTCATCCTTGATAACGGTCTGAGGACGCAAATCGGTTATAAAACAGACCGTTCCCTGATACCATTTGGCTATTTCCGCTTCAATATTACGTCCTAGCAACTGCTCATCCAAAACTATCATCAGGCTGCCTTTAATTCAGGCAATGTCTGAATAAAATGAGATGTCACCAAGCTCACGGCTTCAGTAATCGCTTCCAGCGGAACACGGTTACGATATCCTGTGACAATGCTGTCAATATCTTCGCCTGAAGCTATGCGTTCAAGAGTTCCGGCAATTTCAATCCGTGTATATTTAAAGGTCGGACGTCCGCCGCAAACATCAACAGCCCGGACAACATACTTTCCCAGCGGATAATATCGGTAAACCTCTCCGTTAATTACCTCTGTCATCAGCTCATACATTTCATTTTCTCCGTAGCCGTAATATGTATCTGCAAGGATTGTGTGTAAGCAAGGATTTTTCGGAGATACCGAAATCCCTGCTTACACACAATCCTTGCAGATGGAACAAGGGCATGTCGCCGACATGCCCCTACTTCGAAAGCGTTTTCAAAATATAGATCGCTTCCGGCAACCCGATTTTTCCGTCGCAATCTATATCCGGAATATTGGCAAGTTTATCGGCTTCGATTCCCATGCCCGTTAAGATTTTCAAGGCTGCAATCGCATCAGTCAGACCGACCTCACAAAGATCAAGCGTGCAAGTGATGCTATTGTCATTGTTTACCCTGCAATGATAAGGAATGCAGGCATTATCGTCATTGCAGTCGGTGTTGTCTGCCACATAACCATCAGGCGCGCTACAGTCTTGAAGGCTTTCATCCGGATTGCCGTATCCGTCATTGTCAGCGTCCTTATACCATATCTTCCGATAGATATCCGAATCAG
>DYRK01000494.1 GCA_020718785.1 Desulfatirhabdium butyrativorans
AAGCAGGGGCTTGGGAACGAGAAAAAGCAGGGGCTTGGGAACGAGAAAAAAAATTTTCTCTTGATATTCTGTTCATTTAAAAATATAATCCGAATTTAATGAACAGGAAAAATAAAAATTCACAGGAGGTTGATTTTCAGAATGGCAATAAAACAAACGGGATATGAAATATTGATTATCGTTATTATTTCTATGATGATTTCTTTTACGGTAAACACAGTCAGACCTCAGGGAATAAGCTTTTCCGATAAGAGCAGCGATTCATCTCAGCAGGCAAAGGGTCCTGCAGAAATATCCCTTGACGAGGCTGTTCAAAGATTCAAGGCAGGCAAAACGCTGTTTACAGACTCACGGTCATCGGATGACTACGCGGCAGGTCATATTAAGGGAGCAGTGAATCTTCCTGACCATGAATTCGACGCATTTATTGATAAGTTTCTGTCGGAAACTGCGCCTGAAACGGAAATCGTAACTTACTGCGACGGTCAGAATTGCTCATTGTGTGAGGACTTGGCTGAAAAACTTTTCTCGGCCGGATTCGAACATATTTTTTACATTAAAAACGGACTGACACTTTGGCGTGAAGGCGGTAATCCTGTGGAACAGCAGTGAATAGGGGAACCTGCGGGATTTTGAAACTCCCGCAGGTTTTCCGGACATGCTGAAATTTCATTTTAGCACTCCTTCTCATTTTAGCACTCCTCCTCCTTTAACTTAACGGCATTGAACCGCGGCTTCCCCTGACAAGCGATATCAACTGATTTATCAATTCCCTGATCTGTCCGGACTGATGAGACATTTCTTCTGCAATCGAAGCGGTTTCTTCTGCATTGGCAGCATTATCCTGAGTTATTTTTTCCATCTCCCCGACAGAATTGCTGATATTGTCAAATCCCTGAACCTGTTCGGCAGATGCCGATGCGATCCCGCCGACTAATTCGCTGGCTTTTGACGAACTGCTCATCACCTGGGAAAAATCAGTATTCGTTTTTTCTGTCAATTGAGTGCCTTGTTCGATTTTTTTGATAACTGCCTCAATCAGTGAATCCGTATTTTTGGCAGCCTGAGATGCCCGCAAAGCAAGATTTCTGACTTCATCGGCTACCACTGAAAATCCTGCGCCTGATTCACCGGCACGGGCAGCTTCTATAGCGGCGTTCAATGCGAGCAGGTTGGTCTGAAAGGCAATTTCGTCAATGGTTTTTACAATTCCCTGAGTCTGCCTGACTGTTTCGGAAATATCTTTCATGAAATGCGTCAGATGGGTCATGGACTCTCCCACTCGCTCGGCAATTTTTCGGACATCTTCGGTAAGCTGTCCTGCTTCTGCGGCATTATCCGCATTTTCCCGGGTCATGGCAGACATTTCTTCAATCGAAGACGAGGTTTCCTCAATAGCCGCAGCCTGCCGTGAAGTCTTTTCTGCTAAGGATTTGCTGGACATCGAAGTCTGATCTGCCACTTTTTCGGAAAGGTCGCTGGCATCTGTCAGTTTTTCGACAATCCGGTTTATCGGCTTGGTAATTGAGCGGGAAATAAGTCCGCTTGCAGACAGAGAGGCTATGATTGAGGCAACTGCCAGAACAACAAGAAAAATTAACGAGTATTTTCGGGTAATAATCGCCTCGCCCCTAAGTTCGAACATCTTTTTTTTATGATCTTCCGACATGGAACGAATCAGAGCCAATGCCCGGTCAAATTCCTGCTTTCCTTGTTCAGAAATAAGAGACATGGCATGTTCTTTGGCATATCCCTTACTTGCCTCAATTGCCTGATTGCCGATTTGAACAAATTTATCCCATTGGCTTTCAAATTCCTGAATATCTGCTGCCGTGCGGATTTTATCTCGTTCTTTTTCTCCGTGAGAAGCAAATTTTAATTTTGCCTGAGAACTGTATCGGATCAATTCTTTTTCTATATTATCCATCTTCTGAGGGTCTGTGTTTCCTATATGGACGTTGATTCTGAACATTACTTCCCATATATTTTGTTCAGCCTCTACAAGATTCAGCAAGGCTGCCGTCTCTTCCTCAACCAGCACTAATGAGACATTTGCCACACGGTTGATAAAAAAAAAGCCGCTGACTCCGACACCGAGCAGGCAGACGATGGTAATTACAGAATTTATGAATAATTTAAATCTGATACTCATTTTATCCTCTCCCGATCCCGGTTCAGATATCCTTAATGCGAATTAATTTGCGTGATGTGCAACTTTTTTATAATTTACTGATTTTGAAACAAACTAAGTTTCTTTAAGAAACTTAGTTTGTTAAACATGCCTGTATTTCCAAAATCTCAATTCGCATCCTTATTCTTCAGCCAGTTCCTTTAACAGCGAATCATCAAACCATGAATCCGTATTCAAAGGCTCTTTGCCGAACAGCCGGGCTGCGCTGCCGGTAATGCTGGCAGGTTTGGTTTTGAAAAAAGCCTGAAGTTCTTCGGCAACCGCTTTCATTTTGGGGAAGGTCTGAAGAGAAGCAGCAGCATCCTGATAAATATACGCGCCCTCCAGCCATTGTTTGAATTCACTGACACCCACTTTCAAATCTTCTGCGGACTTTTCCAGAACAGCCGGATTGCGGACTGCGGCAAACCATTTTTTCAGAAATTCTTTATAAACCGCCCTGTTTTTCTGAAGCGATTCACGGTTCACCGCAAATCCGTCAATAATTTTTTCCGGGAAATCCTTACTGGACGCTGCCAGCTTTCCGCCTGCGCTGACGGCTTCATCGGAAGACGGGGGCCAGCCGACAATGCCTGCAAGCGATTTGTTGTTTATATATGCTTTACCGAGATTTTCCACAGTCATATTGGCAAGTTTCACATCATTTAACGACATGCCGTTTTTCTCCAAATACAGGTGGAGCAGATGAATCGAAAGACAATCTGCCTGAACCCCGACGGTTTTTCCTTTCAATTCCGAAGCGGACTTGATTTCCGGGCGCAGAATAATCACATCGCCTCCTGCGCTGTAATCCATAACAGCAATAAACACATTGTTCGCGCTTTCCTGCTGGCAGGCAATGAATTCAAACAACGTGATACATGACATCATGTCTGTCTGTCCTTTTTTGAGCTTATAGACGCAGGTTGCAAATTTATCATGCTGAACATTGAATTCATTCAACTGACCGAGCTTCTCCATGCCTCTGAGAAATTCGTTCACGGGCCAGTCATTTGCACACAGGTTCAGCTTTTGGGCGGACGCTGAGCCGGCTGTCAGCATCAGCGTTAATGTCGAAACAGCCATCATACTGATAAAACTTGTTTTTATTCTCATTTCAATTTTCCTTTGTTTTGAGGTAAGGTTAAAATTATTCTTTTGACCAATTCCTTTAACAGCGAATCATCAAACCACGAATCCGTATTCAGAGGCTCTTTGCCGAACAGACGGGCAGCACCGCCCGGAATGCTCGCCGGTCCGGTTTTGAAAAAATCCTGAATTTCCTTTGTAACTTCCTTTGCTTTGGGGAACATCTGAAGAGAAGACGCGGCATCCTGATAAATATAAGCCCCTTCCAGCCATTGTTTAAATTCACTGGCAGGAATTTTCAAATCTTCTGCGGACTTTTCCAAAACATCCGGATTGCGGACTGCGGCAAACCATTTTTTCAGAAATTCTTTATAAACCGCCCTGTTTTTCTGAAGCGATTCACGGTTCACCGCAAATCCGTCAATGATTTTTTCGGGAAAATCTTTACTGGATGCGGCTATTTTGCCGCCTGCATTGATTGCTTCATCGGTGATAGGCGGCCATGCCACAATGCCTGCCAGGGATTTGCCGGATATATATGCCTTACCGAGATTTTCAACGGGTATATCGGCAATTTTGATATTATTCAAAGACATGCCGTTTTTATCCAGATACAGATGCAGCAGATGAATCGAAAGGGAATCTGCCTGAACGCCGACGGTTTTTCCTCTGAGTTCCGAAGCGGAGTTGATTTCCGGGCGTAAAACAATCACATCGCCTCCTGCACTGTAATCCATAACTGCAATAAACACACTGTTCGCAGATTCCTGCTGAGAAGCGATAAATTCAAACAAAGTCATTCCGAGCATCATATCTGCCTGTCCTTTTTTCAATTGATAGACACAGGTTGCAAATTTGTCACGGTTAAGGTTGAATTCATCCAACTGACCGAGTTTGTTCATACCTCTGAGAAATTCGTTCACGGGCCAGTCATGCGCGCACAGGTTGATTTTTTCAGCATAAGCTGTGCCGAGCATAATCCGCGACGGCATGAGCAAAATCAGCATCATTGTGATAACAATTTGTTTCATTTGGCAAATCTCCTTTAGCTTATTGTTTATTTAATACAGCATAATTTTAATTGTCAATATTACAGCAATTTAAATGTTGCGATAATATTACACTTGACAGATCAAGTCAATATTTTCTTGCCATTTTTTTCTCGTTCCCAAGCCCCGGCTTGGGAACGCACTTGCCGGGGA
>DYRK01000495.1 GCA_020718785.1 Desulfatirhabdium butyrativorans
CACATTTTTAGGATATTAAGATAACATACTGATTTATAATTGTTAAAATGGAAATTTCATCCGAACGGTTTTTTTGTCGGAAATCTGTCATCCCTTATTCTGTAAGGGTTAATGAGAAACTTCAACTTTTTTATAAATAAAATAAATATGTTAAAAAATGACTTTCCGCAGAATGTTTACGGAACTGCTGTCATTTTTATCTCATTGTGACACGGAACACAATATATAAGGTCTGTAACAGCCGTTTATATTCGTTTTATAATATCTGAATATATCTGATATGCAGTTTTTTTAAATAATGTATGACAGTTAAATAATATGTCCGTTTCAGAAAAAATTGTAAATCCCTGCAAAGCCTCGGCAAATAAGGGATTACGGCGTTTCATCAAAAAAACGGTCCGAATGAAAATATGATTTTATATTTATAAATTAATCAGTTATAAGAAAATCTTAAAAATGTGTTATCTGTTGCAAGGCTGTCCCGATCCGTTCGAATTCCTCTTCCCGTATTTTCATAAGGAGTCGTATTTTATCGAATTTTACTTGAGTTCGTCCTCTCATCATTCCCTCCAAAAATTTTCCTCGGTTTTCTATCGAGCCTGCATTGAGAAACCGCATGGATAAAGGCTCTTGTTTTGTCAAGGTCTTTGCGGCCCGGGGACGATTCTGCTCCCGAACTGATATCAACGGCATCGGGCTGTCCTGCTGCGATTGCCTGAGAGACATTATCTGCGGACAGTCCCCCGGCAAGAATCAGAGGATAATCTTCGCCGAAAGATTTTGCCTCGCTCCAATTCCATGCCATGGCATTTCCGCCCGGAAGTATTCCTTTGCCGCATTCCGTGAGAAATGCCGATGCTTTATAATCCGAAGCCTCTTTGAGAAAGGGACGGCGTTCTGTATATAAGCCTTTTATGACAATAAGTTTTTCATCGCGCAGCTGTCTGACTAATTCCGGGCTTTCCCGACCGTGCAGTTGAACCGCATTCAGCCCGCAATATTCGACTTTCCGCATGATTGCAGAAAATGTCTCATTGACAAAAACGCCCACGGTTTTTACTTGATTCGGCAGGACAGAAACAATGTCTTTTGCCTGTGATTCTGTGAGATTTCTCGGGCTTTTCGGATAAAAAACCAAGCCGATGGCATCTGCTCCGAGAGCCGCACATCCCAAAGCTTCATCGGCATTGGTCAGTCCGCATATTTTGATTTGCACTATGTTTGTCGAATTATTTGCTGTCATCTGTCTTTCCAATTCATGTAGAGCGGGTTTCAAACCCGCTTTACATAGGGTCTGTCGGCTTCTCCGATGAGAGATTTGAGAAATGCCCGAGGATCTGATGCCCGGACAAGGCTTTCTCCTATTAAAAAATTATGGATTCCGGCTTTCCGCAAAATTTCGATGTCCTCTTTTCCGCGGATGCCGCTTTCTGCCACAGGAATCTGATCAGAATTCAAAAGCGATAACATACTGACAGCATTCTTAATATCGGTTTCAAATGAACTGAGATTCCGGTTGTTGATGCCGACCAGTCTTGCGCCTGCGGATGTCGCGGCTTCAATGTCCTGTTCCGAATGAACTTCCACTAACGCGTCCAACTTCAATTCTTTGCAAAGATTCAGATAATCGCGTAATTGTTCCCGTGAGAGAATACGGGCAATGAGCAGAACCGCATCGGCTCCGAGTATCAGAGATTCGTAAATCTGATATGACGAAATCAGAAAATCTTTTCGCAATACCGGCAGCGATACCGCAGCCCGTGCGGTTTTCAGGTCTTCGAAACTACCCTGAAAATACGGCGTATCGGTCAGCACAGACAGCGCGGCAGCCCCGCCTTTTTCATAATCTGAGGCGTATTCAGCGGGATTCAAATTCGGGCAGATCAGCCCTTTGGACGGCGAAGCCCGTTTGATTTCGGCAATGATATTGATACCCGGGCGTTCAAGATTTCTCATGAACGGACGCGCTTCACGGCATACAGACGATGCGTCCCGAATAAGCCGGTTTTCAGAAACACGCGTTTTCGCTGTCCGGACTTCCTCTTCTTTCTGCTCCACGATTCGGCTCAGAAAATCTGTTTTCATTTTATAGCTTTTCTCCCCTGTAAACCAGCGGTGCAAAGGTCATTACTGTACTCTGAAGAAAATAAATTTTTTGATAAAACTTAGCATCTTTTTCGACTTGCGTAAACAGAAATATAATGCCCACTGGAATAATCTGCGCTTTTATGTCATTCTGAACGCAGTGAAGAATCTCAGATTCTTCGCTTCGCTCAGAATGACAGTGCGCTGCGCTCGAAATCACAATACTGCCGGAAAGTGAAACCGGAGTGCTGAAATGAAATTTCAGCAGAAATCATGAAAATCCTTTCCGCCCCGGCTTTTTCAGATCAGCAGCCGGATTTGATGAAAAAATTATCTCTATTTTTTTAGCATATTCTCTTATTTTATGTCAATCAAATTTTTCACGCATCCTCCCCGGCGAATCCGAATTCAGATTTGACAGATTTCAAAAAGTTGTCAAATCTGAATATTAAGTTATTTCTGCATATTAGCTATGAAAGATATTTGACCGCCTGTTTTTTTTAAAAATTAAACTTGATTTTAAAGCCGGAAATATAGCATTTAAAGAAAAAAGATGCTTACCTGTTCAGAAAAAAATTATAACTTTTATCTTATAAGGATACTGAAATGAAAAACAAAATTTCTTCATTTATAGATGTAAGGAAGTTTCAATCCCTTATGGACAGCCTCTATGAAATGTCGGATGTTCCGAGTTCTATCGTTGATCTGGACGGGAATGTGCTTGTCCGGTCAGGGTGGAATGAAATTTGCATAAAATTTCATCGTAACAGTCCGCAATCTCTTCAGAAATGTATCGAAAGCGATACCACGGTCGCCAATCAGCTGCTTAAAGGCAAACCTTATGCGGTTTATGAGTGCCTGAACGGATTAGTTGACGCCGCGGTTCCCATTCTGATTGAAGGCAAGCATTCTGCCAATCTTTTTACCGGTCAGTTTCTGTTTGAGGCGCCGAATCCGAAACGCTTCCGCGAGCAGGCATACAAATACAATTTTGATGAAACTTCGTATCTGCATGTCCTGACAAAGGTTCCGATTATTTCAAGAGAACGGCTCGGCGTCATTATGAAGTTCATGACCCGATGGGCGGAAATGATCGGAGAACTGGGATCAGCCCAAAAGCGGCAGCGATTGAAAATCCGCTGAAGTTTTTCTGTAAAGGAGTGCAGGGAGACCCGCACTCCTTCTGACAATCTTTTTAGAATCTATTGCATTACTACCGGACAAAAAATCATAACATTCTGATTTTATCCAAAAAACGATTTGCAAAATCGTTTTACTGTAAAACGCCCCTGCTTAAAACAGACGCAAGCCGCTTTGTTTCTGTTTCAGCAGAACGGTCTGAAAAAAATTGTCCGGCAGTGTGATCGGGCTTAAAGTCAGTCTGACAGTTCCAGCCAGACTCCGTTCGTCAATATCTGGCAGGGTTTATACTGATTTTTATAAGACATTTTGCGGTTATCCTTTATCCAGAATCCGAGATGAAGCCATTTTTTTTTCAATTCCCTGCAAAGTTCCAGTTCTTTGAGTAAAGAAAACACTCCGGGGCTGCGGGAGGAATACTCCGGATCAAAGGCAAAATAAACACTGCTCAACGAGTCGGGCAGAAGGTCTGTCCACCCGATTCCGATGAGATGTTTCCCTGCGTAATACCGCATCATTTCCGTGTGAATCGGGGATTCGATAAGAAAGCGTGTGTAATCTTCCTCAGTTTCGGAATTATTATGTCTGGAAGTGCAATATTTCTTATACAAAAGAAAGGCTTCCGGATCAAATGCCGCGGGATGCCGCAGGATTGTGACATCCCGGTTTTTCCTGAAAATCCTGCGCTGCGATTTGGACGGTCTGAATCTCTGGACATCTACGCGGATCGGGATGCAGCGGCCGCAGTTCGGACAGAGATTCTGATAAAAATAGAATCCGTTCCGGCGAAATCCCGAACTGATAATTTTTTCGTAAACAGCAGGCTTTACTTTTTTTACAAAAAAAGCATAGACAACAGACTGCTGATCTGTCAGATAGGGGCAGAGTCCATGCGAAAGAAAGTCTTTCACAGATGTTTGATCTGATAATGAAGAATTCATAATCTCCTCATGCGTAACCAAGTTAATTTTTTTCGGCGTAAATATTCCGACTCCCATTCTTTAACCCGGAATCCGGAATTTTGCAAATAATTCAGCAGCAATTCTCATTTTGACGTAAAGCGGGTTTGAAACCCGCTTTACGAATTGGTGGATAACCTTGACATTCTGAAACAAGACGGATATTATCGGCATACTGAAGACCTTCCGGGTTCCGGGGGATTTTCCTGAAATATACAGAACTATTCTTACCACCGTCATATTCTGCGCTTTCCGGATTTTCAGTAAAACG
>DYRK01000496.1 GCA_020718785.1 Desulfatirhabdium butyrativorans
GCCCTGTCTGCGGCAGACCCGGATAATGACGGGCTGAACAATCAGGGAGAATATGAAAACGGCACGGATCCCAACATAGCAGACAGCGATCAGGACGGGACAAATGACGGTGCGGAAGTCTCTGACCCGAACCGGCATCCGCTCATGGCAGACGCGCCGGGACCGGACATTTATGTTGACAGCAGCTATGCCGGAATCAGTTCCGGAACAGCGGCGCAGCCTTACAATCGCATTTCCGATGCGGTGAGCAATGTTCAACCGAACAGCACGCTGATTGTTGCCAAAGGCGAGTATGCGGAATCTCTGACCATCAGCAATATCATCGGATTGAAAATCAAGGGCGGATATGACTCGGGAACATGGACGCGGGACACAGACATTGACCCGGGTCTGACCCGGATCATCTCCGGCGCTTCGCCTGCGATTCTGCTGAACAATTCCCGGCAGGCTTTTATCGAAGGAATGGTCATTCAAAACGGTTTGCTGGCTCAAAATTCGGACGGTCTGCATCTGAGCCGCTGTGTGGTGATCGGCGATTCGTCTGTCCGCATCGAAGCGGGCAATGTTGCGATAAGCTATTGCGAGATACTCGGCATTTCCCAGAACGGAAATTCAGGTTTCGGCCTGGTTCTCAGCAATGCGTCTGCCATCATTGACAGCAATTTTATCCATGCGGATACGACTGCTATTCTGTTCAATACGGGCACCAGCGGCACAGTCATCAATAACTCGCTGCATCTGCGGAATCTCAGCAATCCGGCTTACGGCATCCGGCTTGAATCAACGCTTGGCGGCAATGTGCATATTGAAAATAATGTGCTGTATTTTCAGGGCGGTTCCATGACCGGAATTGATGAAAACAGCAGCCCCGCGACGCCTTCTGTTCTGCTGAAAAATTACTTTTACGGTGATGACTCGCTGATCTTCTATCACGATGCAGACGGCGCGGGGAATATCACAAGCCTTGCAGACCTCAACAACGGGACTTTGAGCGACATTTCTCTGCGGGGACAGAATGTCTGGCATGAAATTGCGCCCTATCAAGCCTGTATCTCCACAGAAACTGCGCCCTGCATGGATGTTACGCATATTCCCTATCCCCCGGGCGCTGACCTTGACGGCGACCGTTTGCCGGATGAATGGGAAGCTCACTATTTCGGGAATACTGCCCAAGGCGCCGGCGGTGATTCGGATGGGGATAGCTTCAGCAATGCTGAGGAATACGCAGCCGGAACGGATCCCGCAAACCCGGATTCTGACGGGGACCGCATGAATGACTCGCTTGAAGCGGCGGACTCAAGCCGTAGTCCTCTGATTTATGAAAGAACGCAGGGACCGGTCATTTATGTTGACGCTGCCTACACGGGCGCGGAACTCGGCACAAGTTCCCAGCCTTTTAACACGGTTTCCGAAGCGCTTCAAATTGCAGATAACGGCGCAAGTATTTATATTGCCAAAGGTAGTTACATTGAATCGCTGAATATCAGCAATCTTTATGACTTGGAAATCGAGGGCGGCTGGAATAACAATTCGGGTGCATGGACAAGGGACGAGAATCTTGAACCGACTGCTACGGAAATCATTGCCGCCGCGCCGACGCTTCGTCTGAGCAATGCCCCGCATACCTTTATCGAGGGACTGTTCATTCAGAACGGTATGTTTGCGGAAAATTCCGATTCTCTGCACCTGAGCCGCAGTCTGGCTATCGGACCCACGGCGCTTCGCATCACAGACGGCGCTGCGATTCTGTCTTATAATGAAATACTCGGTGTCAGTGAAAATGCAGATTCAGGATACGGTGTGATTCTCAGCAATGCGGCTGTGATTATTGACAGCAATTTTATCCACGCGGACACCGCCGCGATTGTCTTCAATGACGGCGCAAGCGGTCTTGTGATGAACAACTCGATTCATCTGCGGAATCTCAGCAATCCGGGATACGGCATCCGGATCGAGTCGCCGCCTCTCAGCAATGTGCATATTGAAAACAATGTGCTGTATCTTGAAGGCGGCAATATGACAGGCATTTATGAAATCGGCAACATTAGCGATAAAGTCATATTGCTGAGAAATCAGTTCTACGGCGATGAAAATCTGATTTTCCGCCATGAGATAAACGGAAACATCACAGACATCCGCACGCTGAGAAATGGCAATATTTATCATCCGATTCCGCCGTATTCCCCCTGCTTTGAGACAGAGGGACTGCCCTGCATGAATCTGACGCATATTCCCTACCCGCCCGGCGCAGATTTGGACGGAGACATGCTGCCGGATGAATGGGAGAAACTGTATTTCGGCGATACCGGCAAGTACAGCGAAGGGAATGATCCTGACAGAGACAACCTGAGCAATATCGAAGAATACTTCAACGGGACAGACCCCATGAATCCGGATTCGGACGGGGACGGCATGAACGACGCTGAGGAGATTGCCAATAAACGAAATCCGCTTATGAGTGATCTGATAAAGGGCGGGGGGATTTTCATCAAAGCAGCAGATGTTCTTTCTTCCGAGTTGAGCGATGATGTGGTTCAAGTTCGCTGGCAGATTGCCGAGACATCGGATTTCTCATCGCCTGTGCTGGATGGGAAGACAAAAGAACAACTGACTGCGCTTACCGTGCCGGATATGGTTTTGAAGCCGGATACCGTTTATTATGTGCGTGTCCAGACTTACGACAATGCGGGCAATGAATCCGAATGGATGGGAAGCCTGACATTCAAGACGCCGCCCGCGGCAGACGATACAAACTGTAACGGCATTCCGGATGTTCTGGAAATTGACGACAAGACCTCAGACTGGGATCACAATGATATTCCTGATGCGAATCAGACCGATATGAAATGTGTGCAGTCTTTTGGCGGAGATATAGCGATATGCCTCAAAAGCGGTGAAAACACAGCATCTGTTGAGTCTCTCACGTTTACTGATCCGGATATGATTTCCGATGCTGAAAACAGACCCGATGAAATGCCGCTGGGACTTATCAGTTTCAGAATCACCACCGAGAATCCCGGAGATACGGCAGAAGTCACGGTGTATTTCTCCGAACCCGTAACGGACAAAGCCGGATGGTACAAATACGATACGGTCAGGGGCTGGCAGAATTATTCTTGGAATACTCGCTTCAGCGATGACCGGAAAAGTGCTGTTCTGACGCTCAAAGACGGCGGATTCGGCGATGCGGACGGTGTGGCAAACGGCGTGATTGCCGATCCTTCGGGACCGGCAACAAGTGCTGAAATCTTTGAATCCGGCGTATTCACTGTGGGTCCCTCCGGCACAGTCGGCATGGACTGGATTTTCGACGGCGGTATGTACAAAGGCATTCTCGGCATCTTCAGCCTTCGGGACATGGAATCCCTTGTCTCTGATTCAGCGGCTTTCAGCGCAGAAGCAGTCAGACGGATGCTTTCAAACACAAAAGACGGTTACGTTGTCTTTATAGACGAAGAAGAAGGCGCACGGTTCAGCGGTCTGCTCGGAGAGACTAAAAATTGGAACAACGGCATCTATAAGGGACTGAAACGCTTCCAAATGAGACCCGGAGACAAATTCGCAACCGTACTGATACCGGATTCGACATTGAGCGCACTGCGCGGCGGCAGTTTTTCCAAGAAGCCTCTGTTCTCTCTTGCCTTTTCTAACCCGGATTACGGCTTGTATCTGGGACAGATCGCTGACGTCAACGGCATGGGAAATGCCTTTATTTATGAAGACATGAGCATCAGCGTCAGCGATAAAGACTATAACGATCTGATCTTTCAGATGACCGGCGTAAGCGCAGAGGCGCCGGCATTGGATGATCTGGTCGCGGACAAAGCGGATTGGGTGGATTGGAGAGTATCAGAAGAACTCGGCAAACAGATTGTGGAACACATTGAAATGCCTGCGATTCAGGAAGATACGCTGCGGCTCTCGGTGACGCTGACTTCAGCCGCGTCGGTTCATCTTTTTGTCTATAATCTTGATGAAGATGAATGCGGCAGAGAGGGCGGATATATTGCAGGATCAAGTTTTGAGATCAGCGGGAACAGCCAGCAGATATTCCTGCCCGTATCCGTATCAGGAGAGGGAAATTACCGGGTGGTGTTGCGCGCCGCAGAAAAAGGACGTTGTACCTTGAGCATAAAAGCGCATCAGGGAGAGACAGTCGTTCTGTCGGAAGAAACAAGCCAGTTTGACATCAAGGCGCATCAGAGTTTCAGTACGGATCTGTCTGTTTCTTTCCGGGACGGCGCTCTGAGCATTGAAGCCGCCGCGCCGGCTCTCCCCGCAGACGCTGACGGAAAACCGCTCTACTATGATTTTGACGGCGACGGAAAGATTGATGACAAAGACATTGAGAAAGTCAGATCAAGATGGCACAGCAAAATCGGTGACGATGATTATGATCCATTTTACGATCTGGACAATGACGGAGAAATCAGCGTTCTTGACATTA
>DYRK01000497.1 GCA_020718785.1 Desulfatirhabdium butyrativorans
AATCTTAATGAATTTGGTTTGGATATAAAATGATTTCTTTAATGGAATTGAAAGAAGTTGCAAAAGGAAGATTAGAAGATTCTATAGTATTAGCTATTTTTGACAGATATGACGGAGCTATTTATTTATGCGGTTATGCGTTAGAGATAGCTCTCAAAGTAAAAGCAAGTAAAGTGAACGGATACTCTGATTTTCCAGAAACTGCTGTTGAATTTAAAGACCATCAACGACATAAGTTAAAAACACATAACTTGAATTCACTTTTAACATTGTCCGGTCTTGATCTGAAATCTGACAAAAATCAGTTTAAATGTTTTAATATTGTTGCTGCCAACTGGGTCCTGAGTATAGGTACAGAAAAATACTTGGTAAAATGAATGAGACAATAGCTGTTGAAATGATTGAAGCGACAGAGAAATTATTGCCTATCATATTATACTGATAATCTTTATGAATAATTTTATAGAAAAAATAAAGTTCCTTGAAAAATCTCTGGCAGATAAGCATGGAGCGTTTTACTTGTTTTGTATAGTTGAGATTGAAGATAATCAGGGACAATGGGATATTGTGGTTTCTGCTGACTGGCTGCCTGCTTCGGAAAGCAAGGCTGCCGAGATAGTAATAGATCATGTATATGACTTTTTTGATAAGAATGATTTGGAACAGCTTGGAAGAGTTATAGTTCTCCGATCCGACGAGTCATTTATCAGCAGAGTATCGGAAATCGGTGATTCTCAATTGTTTGATATTGAAATTAACGGATTGAGTATAAAAAGATTATATGTAATATCATCTCAACTCCAAACCTGCAAAAACAAAAACGGACAAAATGTACTTAATCTGATAAAAAAATTGAGCTTTGAAGACTTATACTGTCCACCGGCATAAATTGCGTTTTTTAAATCTGCCGTAAAACGGTTTGCAAAACCGTTTTACAGAAAGCGCAGACTATGACGGCGGCAAGAATAATAGAAGAAAGATACACCCAAATACACTGACCGCTGAAGAAAGGAGGTGCTACATACTGATGGCAAAAATTCTCCTGGTTGAGGATAACGAGATGAACCGTGACATGCTGTCAAGACGGCTGGAGCGCAAAGGCTATGAAGTTGTTATTGCCACAGACGGGGAACAGGGCGTGGCAATGGCAAAGTCAGAGCATCCGGACCTGATTCTGATGGACATGAGCCTGCCCGTCATAGACGGATGGGAAGCCACGCGGCAGCTCAAGGCATGTCCTGAAACACAACCCGTTCCGATTATAGCGCTGACTGCCCATGCCATGGCCGGAGACCGCGACAAATCTTTGGAAGCGGGCTGTGACGACTATGACACCAAGCCCATCGAATTCAAGCGTCTGCTTGAAAAAATGCAGGCTCTTCTGAAAAAATAAGCGGAGTGCAAAAATTTTTATTTTTTGCATATAAAGCAACCATGACAAAGGAAGCGGGCGAATATCGGGAAAAGGGAAACCGGCGAATCTCAAAGGCGCGTCCGAGGACTGCGACTCCAAAAAAAACGGCGGGTTTCACTCTTCCTGCAAAAAACGGACTGGAAAGCCGTTTTACTTTTCCTGCAAAAAAGGAAGAGGAGGCTGACAGACAGTCCCGGCAGGCATTTATCGCCAATCTCCGTCACGAACTCCGCACCCCTCTGAATGCCGTTATCGGCTACAGTGAAATGCTTCTGGAAGATGCCGAAGATGCACAGCCGCAGCCTGCGATTGCCGATATCAAGAAAATTCACTCGGCAGGAAACCAGTTGCTGATGCTTGTCAATATAATCCTTGATCCTGCAAAAATCGAGGCGCAGCAGGCTGAATTCGATCTTGAGACATTCGGAACCGGGCTTCGCCATGATCTTCGCACACCTTTGAATACCGTCATCGGCTTCAGTGAGATATTACTGGAGGACGCCGATGATCCGGCTCAGGAATCCGATTTTATGAAGGCGGCTGTTCCTGATCTCAGGAAAATCAATTCAGCGGCGCGGCAATTTCTCTGCTTAATCAACGATGTAGTCAATTTCTCAAAGATCCAAGCCGGCGTGATGATGCAGGAACTGAAAATTTCAAGCGAATCTCTTGCAGTCCGTCACACCATGGGCATTGTCCGTTCTTTAGCATTTGTGCCTGCGGCAATGCCTGTGACCGCGGAACAGGGAAATCTGCTTGTTGTTGACGACAATGAGATAAACCGTGACCTGATCTCACAGCGGCTGGGTCGTCAGGGATATTCCGTAACTGTGGCGGAAAGCGGATATCAGGCTTTGAAAATGATTCAAAGCCTGACCTTTGATCTCATCCTGTTAGATATTATGATGCCTGAAATGAACGGATATCAGGTGCTTGAGCAGATGAAAAATGACGAGAAAATGCGGAATATTCCGGTCATTATGATTTCAGCCCTGGATGAGATTGCCAGCGTGGTGAGATGTCTTGAAATGGGAGCCGCTGATTATCTCTCAAAGCCTTTTGACCCGGTATTGCTCAAAGCAAGGATCGGCGCTGTGCTGGAACGGAAGAGGTTAAGAGATAAAGAACAGCTTTATCTGAAAAGTCTTGAACGCGAGCTGGAAATCGGAAGAGAAATTCAGGCCGGTTTTCTGCCCGATTCTCTGCCCCGTGTGCCGGGCTGGGAAATCGCAGCCCGCTTCCATCCTGCAAAGCAGGTGTCCGGCGATTTCTACGATGCTTTTCTTCTTTCCGAAGATCAGAAAGTCATAGGTATTGTTATTGCGGATGTATGCGACAAAGGTGTCGGGGCTGCGCTTTTTATGGGACTGTTCCGCAGCCTGATCCGGGCATTTGCCGGGCTGCATTATTCCGGGAATTCCGAAAAACCCGATCACGGAAGTGCATTGACAGCCATTGTCTCCAAAACCAATGACTATATCGCCCGGAATCACAGCGCGGCAAATATGTTTGCCACGATTTTTCTGGGAGCTGTAGTCCCGGAAAGCGGTTTGCTGACTTATGTAAACGGCGGGCATGAACCGCCGGTCATTGTGGGACCGGCCGGGATAAAAAAAGAACTGGAAGTGACCGGTCCCGCGGTGGGAATGCTGCCGGATGTGGCTTTCCGGTATGAACAGATTGAAATCGGACCCGGAGACATGCTGGTCAGTTTTACCGACGGTATAACGGAAGCACTGGATCCCAATGGCAATTTTTACAGCAAAAAGAAGCTGCTTTCACTCTTTTCAGAACCTGCCGGCTCCGCAGAAGTTTTGTCAGACAGGATTGAAGCAAGCCTGAAAGATCACACTGCCGGCGCAGATCAGTCGGATGATATTACTCTTCTGACCGTGCGGCGGGCCGGGGCGGGTGAGGGGTCAGGGGTGAGGGGTCAGAGGTGAGGAGCGTTGAATTTTATCTCACCCCCCGGACCCCTCACCCCTGACCTCTCACCCCTTACCCCGGACCTCCCTGTCATATTTCTGAAGACTTTTGATCTCCGGTACCACATATTTCTCATAGCAGTCGGGACAGATGCCGTGACTGAACTGAATATCGGCATGGTCGGCAAGATAACTCTCAATCTGCTGCCAGTAATTCTTATCATCCCGGATTTTCTTACAGTAGGAGCATATCGGAATAAATCCCTGAAGCGTTTTTATATGCGCCATAGCTTCTTCCAGCTGTCTGACCCTTGCAGCCATAAGGGACTGCAATTCTGCCATCTGTCTGCCCACCTGAACCCGGGCCCTCAGTTCTTCGGAATCAAAAGGTTTGGTGATATAGTCATTTGCCCCGGCTTCAAGCCCCTCAACCACATCTTCTTTAAGTCCTTTTGCAGTAAGCAGGATGAGATAAACCGGTTCTGAGCGCTTGAGCTTTCGGATTCTCCGGCACACTTCCGGACCGTACATTTCCGGCATGACCCAGTCGAGAACAGCAAGCTTCGGACCGTCTTCAGCCTCTAAAATCTGATATGCCTCATTGCCGTCGCACGCGAGGCTGACATCATAGCCCCACTTTGTCAGCAGTCTTTCTATTATCTCACGGGTTACGGGGTCATCATCGGCAACTAATAATTTCAATTCTTTCTCCCTGCCTTTCATATACGGTCAATATTATCTCGTTTATCTCATTTTTCCTCGTTCCCAAGCCCCTGCTTGGGAACGAGGAAAATGAGATAAAAAACGGCTTGCAAAGCCGTTTTACAGTAAAACGATTTTGCAAATCGTTTTACTCGTTCCCAAGCCCCTGCTTGGGAACGCATCTGCGCCCGAAGCCCCGGCTTCGGTCCGTCTCCCGTCACGGGAAGCCGGGGCTTCACCGGCAAGTGCGTTCCCAAGCAGGGGCTTGGGAACGAGAAAATGAGATAAAAAACGGCTTGCAAAGCCGTTTTACAGTAAAACGATTTTGCAAATCGTTTTCCTCCTTCCCAAGCCCCGGCTTCGGTCCCCGTCACGGGAAGCCGGGGCTTCACCGG
>DYRK01000498.1 GCA_020718785.1 Desulfatirhabdium butyrativorans
TATCTTATAAAGCCGACCCAGTTAAGTCTGATCTGTTACTTTTCTTATGGCAAAAAAAGAGTAAAGGCTCAGTTTCAGTATAATGGATTAAGTTATGCTTTACAGGTAACCGACCCGGAGATATATGGCAAATATCTAAAGGGCAAATTTTTGGAGGAAGAAAAAGAAATCCGTCTGTCTGGAAGGGATTATTACCTTTG
This sequence comes from Desulfatirhabdium butyrativorans, assembly GCA_020718785.1. GTDB lineage: Bacteria > Desulfobacterota > Desulfobacteria > Desulfobacterales > DYRK01 > DYRK01. The sequence goes on from DYRK01000498.1 coordinate 201, forward strand.
CGTCAGCCTTGCAGCGGGATGGCAGGAAAAGCATTACAAGCTGGTCGCCTCAATAATTGAAGCTTAAAAGACGGCTCGCGAATCGGCTCTTTCACCGGAATCGGCTTAAAACGCCGTTTCCGGTGTATTAAAAAATAGGCGATTTGGCATGAAAAAACTCTTTTCATGGAACATTTAACTTTATAAAAGGAAAGGAAAATGACAATGAAAGCAGCAGAATTACAGCAGGCTTTGTCCGGTGTTGAAGTAAGTGACCCGCTCACCGTAGGCAGATTGCAGGTTTTCGGACTGCGCTGGGCTGTCAGCAGCGCGCTGGTTTATGTAACACTTGACGAGGCACTGACTGACGAAATTCTGGAAATTACCGAAGTCAGCGAATCGGGAAATGTGCCGACGCTTGCGGTCATCAACAAAAGCAATATCATGGTGTTTCTGATGGCAGGAGAGCAGCTTATCGGCGCAAAACAGAACCGCGTACTGAACGTGAGCATTATGATTGCCGCGAACAGCAAGGTTCCGATTCCGGTTTCCTGTGTGGAGCAAAGACGCTGGAATTACGTTTCCCGCAAATTTTCAAGCACCCAGACGGTTTCCCACTCCATTCTCCGCAAACAGATGGCAAAAGATGTGCATGAAAGCTATCGCAGAAATCGCCGCCCTGCTTCAAAACAGGGCGAAGTATGGAATGAGGTCAGCCGGAAACTGGGCAGTATGGGATCCCGCTCAGGCTCGGAAGCGTTGGAGCAGGTGTATCAAGATCGTCACACGGAAATGGAGAAGATTATTCAGGAGATCAGGATTCCCGAAGACTGGTGCGGCGCCGTGTTTGCATTTGACGGGAAAATCGCAGGCATGGATATTTTTGACAAGCCCGCCACTCTGTCCAAACTCATGCCCAAACTTGTGAAATCTTATGCAATAGATTCTCTGGAAAAAGTGAACGGGGCTGCCCGGTCCGTGGAGTCCGAGACCGTTAAAAACTGGCTCCGATCTCTGGCAGAGGCAAAATTTGATCCCTTTGAATCTCCCGGCATCGGCACCGATGTCCGCATCAAATCCAAAGAACTGGTCGGCGACAGTCTTGTGGTTGAAGGATGCCCGGTGCATGTGGAACTGTTTTCCGAAGACTTGTCTCCTGTATAATTTTTTGAGTTCGGGAACAAACCCGCCTTATTGAAACAGATTTGCAGCCGCTGACATTCAGATGGCGGGTTTCATCCGCCCTGCGAACTTCAACGCCGCTGAATTGAGACAATATCTAAGTCCGGTGGGCAGAGGCCCGTCTTCGAACACATGACCGAGATGTGCCTCGCATCGGCTGCACAGAACTTCGGTTCTTCTCATCAGAAAGCTTTCGTCTTCGGCAGTTCTGATATTGTCTTCCGAAATCGGCGCGTAGAAACTGGGCCATCCGGTTCCGGAATCGAATTTGGTCTCGGAACCGAACAACTCATTGCCGCAGCATACACAATGATAAATGCCTCTTTCTTTAAAATGACAATACTTGCCGGTAAATGCCTGTTCGGTTCCTTTCTGACGGGTGATCCGATATTGATCGGGAGTGAGCAGGCTTTTCCATTCTTCATCGCTTTTCATGATTTTTTCAGACATGACGATTCCTTTCTTTTCCAATAAAAGGCTACATCCCCAGAAATGTCCTCACCATCGGAATAATTTCGTCCCCTGCATCTTCAAGCACATAATGGCCCGCATCTGAAAACAGACGGGTCTGTGCGGATGGAAACCGCCGCTGCCATTCAGCAAAGTATGCCATATCAAACACAAAGTCATGTCTGCCCCAGCATATCAGCATTGGGATGCGGGCAAGCCGATGCAGATTTTCGTCCGCATATCTGACAAGGCTGTAACTCGTATCATCGGGGTTTACAGGAATATCCTGAACAAATTTAAGGGTTGCGATTCTGTTATTCCATGAATTATACGGAGCGGTCAGTCCGGTTTTCACGGCTTGGGAAAGTCCCTTGCGTGATGCCATGTATAGAGCGGCGCGTGAAAAGAGATTCAGTCCCAGAACTGCCGGAACTGCAAAGGGAAGAACATTGCGAATAAGCCGAAGTCTGAGCGGAAGCCGCTTTCCACGGGGCGGAAAAAATCCTGCGGTATTCATAATAACCATGCGTTTTATCTTTTCCGGATATCTCAGTGCATACAGCAGTCCGATCATTCCGCCCCAGTCATGGACAATCAGGCTGATGTTTTCCTCTGTATTCAGATGTCTCATAAGCTGATCGAGATCATCCACCCGGCGTTTCAGCCTGTAGCCATACTTATCAGGCGATGGTTTATCCGAAAGACCGCAGCCGATATGATCCGGAACTACGGTTCGAAATCGAGGAGAAAGCGCAGAGATCAGATTGCGGAAATAAAAAGACCATGTGGGATTTCCGTGAATCATGACTACGGGTTCTCCTGATCCTTCATCTAAATAATGATACTTCAGTCCGTTTAAATCCATATAGTTGGATTTGAAGGGGTAGATATGACGAAAGCCTGAAATGTCAATGGGTTTATTATTTTTCATTTGTCAGTTGAACCAAAAGAGCGAAAATTGCAAATCTTATTAAAATGGTTGCACTCCGGAGTTGCTGTTACCATTTTATTCCCAGCATCATGCAGTTGAGTCCGCTGCCGATTCCGAAAAATCCGACCAGATCGTTTTTCACAAGAAATTCACGTTCCGAGGCAATTGCAGCGGTGATGGGAAGCGATACGGTTCCGATGTTTCCGAGATATTGGAAGGTGGTGAAATCCTTTTCTGCCGGAATGCCGACAGATCCCAGAATGTGTTTCTGATGGGCAGAACCTACCTGATGGCAGATCACCTTGTCCGGTTTGTCATCGGTCCATTCCAGTTCTTTTTTAAATGCCTTATATGTTTCGATGCCCAGAGCCACGCCGTTTTTCAGGACGCCTACGGAATCGGTTTTCATGAAATGAATGCCGCCGGAGGATTTTCCGGCATCCGGTCCCCAAAGACATAAGTTATGATGAACACTTGCATTCCGTGAGACAGCGCCCAGCAGACGATGTCCCCGGTCAGAAAGAGACGCTTCTGCCAATAGCACTGCTACTGCACCTGAACCGCCGGTAAGGGTAGCAATACTTTCCCTGAAAAGAGTCATATCTTTTGCCTGAAGGAGACGGTCAAGGGTCAGCTCGACAATCGGACGGGATGCCTCGCAGGAGACCACAAGCCCTGCTTTGATCTGACCCAGTTCAATGGCATTTGCAATCTGAGTCATTCCGTTCAGGACGCCGAGACAGGCATTTGAGACATCATAGATTTCGGTTTCGGAACTCAATCCCAGTGCGTCCGCCACCGCACAGGCTGTCGCGGGTTCCAGATTATCCCTGCACACACCTGCGTAAATGAGCATTCCGATATCTTCGGATGAGACATCGGACGCGTCTATGGCTTTCCGTCCCGCTGCTGCCGCGCCTTTATACATTTTGCAGCCCTGATCCCAGAATCTGCGCTCATAAATGCCGGTAAAGGCTTCCAACTGCCCTTTCTGAATATGGAGTGATTCATAAAGCGGGGCAAGACGGTCTTCAAGGTCTTCGGATGTCACCACATTGGGAGCAAGTTCGTAACCGAATGCGGCGATATAAACTTTTGAATACAGCATATAAGTCATCTATCTGAAATTTATAAACCAGATCGCATAATCATCTGTCAGTTGAGCATTTTCCGACTGCTTGTCAACAACTTCCAAATCTGCCAGCGTCAGGACAAAGCTTTCATTATCTTTGATGCGTTTTGTCCTGACAAAAATACCGTCATTTTCATTAAAATCCTCTTCAGCATAGCCGCCGCTTCCGAGACAGACAAGTTCATATTCATCTCTGTAGGAAGCATATTTTTTCTTCAGTTTTTCATACTCGCTCTTATTTCCGGGACCGAAGGTGTAGTATTCCTCCCACCTGAAGCAGCCGTAATCGCCGATTCCGGTGACAATGCACGGCAGTTCGAGATGTTGTTTCAGGAAGTCAAAATAAATCTGCAGTTTCTCATCTGTCACATCTGCTTCTTCTTCTCCGGCAATGCCTAATATCTTGAAAATTCTCTCATACTGCTCATCGGCATCGTCAGAGTTGTCTTCCTGCATCATCAGTTCGAAATCCGGCTGTTTTTCCTTGTCTTTTTTCTTTTTCTTTGACTGAACTTCCATAGTCATCAAAGCCATTTTTTTCTTCTGAATAAATCA
>DYRK01000499.1 GCA_020718785.1 Desulfatirhabdium butyrativorans
ATTTTCCTCACCGCAGATTTTTCTGTCATGCTTTTTTCCCCCGCATGTGCGGCTGAGAAATATGACTTTTTTACTGACCGCATCGGCGATGACAATGTTTTTCACCGTATGCGTCTTCTTTCTGCCGCTGTAAAAAATTATCTGTTTTTCCGGTTCCTTCGGACGCTGTATTTTTCTTTCGGTGCCGTCAGTGACAAAGGAGAGGCCGGGGCATTTTTTCAGAGCCTCTTCCGAAGCGGAAGGATCTCTTTCAGGCAGATACTGTCCCTCGCTCAGAGCCTTTTCCAGAACCCCGGAAAGGCGGTGAATCCGTGTATCTGCCTGACTCAGGCTCGTTCCGAAGAGGACGGCGGTGACCTCCTGAAGAGGATAAGTCTTCATATAAAAAAGGATAAAAAACAGTCTGTCCCCGGCAGTCCGAAGTTCCGGTCTGCGGCCGCCGCCGGGAGCCCGCTCCCGTTCTTTGCCGTTTATATATTTCTCTCCGGCATACTCCTCTTCCGCTTTTTCAGAAAGCGGCAGCAGAGATCCGAATCCGGCTTTCGTGAGACCTGTCAGAGAGAGAATTACGGAGGGTCTGTTTTTTATGTTTTCATACAATAACCCAACTTGCCACCTACAGACCTTCAAAAAGCGAAAAACCTGAGTTTTTGCGAAAACTTCCGTTTTTTCACTTCTAATAATTTCAGATACTTTGCCGTAGATAGCAAGTTGGGTTACAATAATATCATACTGCTGAATCCTTTCCTGAAAACAGGGGTTTATGATATGCCGGAAACCTGTGACCCTCTGAAGATAATCCTTATTTCCGAAAATGTCTAATGCTTGACAAAGCCTCTCTGTTTTTTTATAGTCCTTGCATCAACAGAGAGTTCCGATACCCGAATTTTCAACTTTAAAGGAGTAAGCAATGGATTTTAAAAAACATCTTGAAACTGCGTGGCATCTGACACTTAATTTTATTGCCCCGCTTATTTTTATGACGCTGGTAACAGCCTGCGCGAGTTTCCTGACTCTGGGGATTCTTGCCCCTGTGGCCGCGGCAGGATATATTCAGTCTGTTCTGCTGATGTTCAGAGAGGGGCGTGAACCGAAAATTCAGGACGTATTCTCCCGCATGGACCTCTTTCTGCCCCTGCTGGCATTTGAAGTGATCGCCGTCATTGCAACCGCGGTGGGACTCAGTCTGCTGGTTCTGCCCGGTGTCCTGATTTCTTTGGCTATTGCCTTCGGATGTCTCTATATGCTCCCGCTGATGACAGACCGGAACATGAAACTCATGGATGCTCTTAAAGAAAGTTTTTCAATGTCATTTCAGGGAAATACAGCAGATCATTTTGTTGTGACTTTGCTGGTTATCGGGATTTCATGGATCGGCGTGAATACGGTCATAGGATGGCTTTTCACTCAGCCGATGGCAACGATTTTTCTCGTGTCGGTTTATGAGGAAAGGATGCGCCGCATACCCGATTTCCCGTCAGACGATCAGACTCTTGTGCAGAAGTGAGAAGTGAACAGTGAGAAATAGTTCTCACTTCTCACTTCTCATTTCTCACTTCTATCACTTCTTCAGGCGGCGACCAGAGCCGGTTCTGGAAAATTCCGGCGTCTTTCCATGTCAGTTTTCCGTTTATCGCAGTCAGTCCTGCACGCAACGCGGAATTTTGCTGCAAGGCAGTCAGAATTCCCTTGTCTGCAATTTCAATGAGATAAGGCATCAGTTCCAGAGACAATGCCTGAGACGCGGTATGTGCCACGGTTCCCGGAATATTCGATACGGCATAATGAATCACGCCGTTTTCCTCCCATACCGGATCATTATGAGTAGTATAATGATCCACCGTCTCTATAGCGCCTTTGAGATTCGCGGTCAGATCAATAATTACACTGCCTTTTTTCATTCTGCTCACCATAAGCCGGTCAATAAGATGAGGTGAGCTGTAAGGAGGAATCGCAGTCGCATTGATGACCATATCTGCCTGACATACATATTCGGAAAGAGATACCGCTTCAGTGTGAAGCAGACGGATATTATGGGGAAGCAAAAGGCTTAGGTATCGGATCCGTTTCCGGTCAATTTCAAAAAGAGTCACGGTGCAGCCCAGCGCAGCCGCGACCGATGCAGCACGGGTTCCGGCATGACCTGCTCCCAGCACAACCACCTGTGCAGGTTCCAATCCGGGGTAGGAAACAAGACTTTTGCCGATGCCGCCTTTGTGATTCCATAAAAACTGCATTCCCTGCAAGACCGCCTGCTGGCCTGCAATTATACTCATGGGAAACAGAAGAGGAAAACTGCCGTCAGGCAGCATCACATTTTCAAAGGCAATGGCTGTAATTTGTTTTCTCAAGAGCATATCCACCAGCGCAGGACGGGTTTCGGAATGAAGATAGCCGAAAATGGACTGATGATCCCGAAACAGATGAAATTCGCTCTCCAAAGGTTCTTTGATCTTGACAACGAGCATCGCACGCTCCGTAACCTCGGACGCTGTTTCTGCAATCTGCGCGCCGGCTTCCCGATAGGATTCATCCGAATAGCCCGCTCCAAGCCCCGCGCGGCTCTGAATGAAAATTTCATTACCCTTTTGCACAAGCTGCCGGACTCCTCCGGGAATCATAGCCACCCGGTATTCTTCTGTTTTTATTTCTTTTAACACGCCGATAATCATAAAAAAATTCCGAAAACGCTTCAATGATGTCAGGCTTTTCAGTAAAAAAAATCAATTTATCGTTTTATTATGGATTAAAAAAATGATATAAAGCCTTTTCTGAGTCAGGAGTTACGCATTTGCATGATTTTTAACCGCTAATGGACGCAAATAAACGCCAATCAATCAGAAAAATATTTTCAAATGCGTAAGTCCTAATTAGTATGAACAAAAAAATCCGAATAGCATATTCCGGCGAGGGAAAAAATGAAAATCAGCACTGTTTCCGAAATGAGAGAGCTGGACAGAACCGCCATTGAGAAATTCGGCATCCCGGAGGAACTGCTGATGGAAAACGCGGGTATTGCCTCATACACGGTTTTAAACCGCGAAATCAGCGTGAAGGGCAAAACTTTTGCGGTATTCTGCGGCATCGGCAATAACGGCGGAGACGGATTGGTTATCGCGAGAAAAATCCATTCCGACGGCGGCACGGTCAAGGTTTTTATTCTCGGCGATCCGGACAAATACCGGGGCGCGGCAAAACTCAATTCAGATATTGTCTTCCGGCTGCCTGTAACTGTCCGGCAGATCGCTTCTGCCGAATCCCTGAAAGCAGATATCGCTGATTGCGATGCTGTTGTGGACGCTATTTTCGGCACAGGACTGACCCGGGATGTCGGAGGACTTTACCGCGATATCGTCGAACTTATCGCCCTGAGCGGAAAGCCGGTTCTGAGCGTTGACATCCCTTCCGGCATTGACGGCGATACAGGTCAGATCAGGGGGCTTGCGGTCCGGGCAGATTATACTGTGACTTTCGGGCTTCCGAAAATCGGCAACATGCTCTTTCCCGGATATGAGCGATGCGGAAAACTTTTTGTCACCCATATTTCTTTTCCGCCCTCCATGTACGATTCTCTTAAAACAGAAATCAATATTCCCCCGGAACTTCCTCCGAGAGACAAAAAAGGACACAAAGGAAGTTTCGGCGATGTGCTGTTTATTGCCGGCGCACGCAGTTATTTCGGCGCGCCCTATTTTGCGGCAATGTCTTTTCTGAAAGCCGGAGGCGGATATTCACGGCTTGCCGCGCCCGAATCTGTCACGCCTTTCATCGCGGGCAAAGGAAGCGAGATCGTGTTTGTTCCCCAGAAAGAAACGTCCGGGGGCAGTATTTCGCTTGAAAACAAAGCTGCATTGCTGGAACTCTCCGAAAAAACAGATATGACGGTGATGGGCCCGGGTCTGTCTTTGGCAGAAGAAACGCGGCAATTGGTCAGAGAACTGGCAGGAGAAATCCGCAAACCGCTTCTCATTGACGGAGACGGCATCACAGCAATATCCGAGAATCCGGAAATTATCACGCGGCGCAAAGCAGCGACCGTTCTTACTCCGCATCCGGGTGAAATGGCAAGAATCACGGGTAAAACCTTAAAGGAAATAGAAGCCCTTAACATAAAGATTTTGCAGGAAACATGCCATTCGTTGAATGCCGTTATCGTGTTGAAAGGCGCGCATTCGCTGATCGGATATCCGGATGAACGCGTATTTGTCAATATGAGCGGAAATTCCGGCATGGCAACCGCGGGTTCGGGCGATGTCCTGACAGGAACTATTGCGGCAATGTTCGGGCTGGGTCTGTCTGTTCCCGATGCTGTGAGAAAAGGCGTTTTTATTCACGGCTTTTCAGGCGATCTCGCAGCAGAAAACAGAGGACAGGACGGCATGACGGCTCAGGATATACTCGATTATCTTCCGCTTGC
>DYRK01000500.1 GCA_020718785.1 Desulfatirhabdium butyrativorans
AAAATTTCTTTTTTTATAAAAGAAAAGAATAAAAATTATATAAAGGGTTCTTCGCGATGGTTATAAACAGAAAATCCGGATTATTTTGTATCCGATAAATGCCTTTATTTATATATTATCGCAGGAAAGTCAAGAAAAAAGTGAGAGGTGTGAATTGAAAAGTGAAAAGTGAGAATTTTTTTCACTTCTCACTTCCCAATTCTTTGTCAAAGTAAACTACGCGGGCTGCCGTGTTGTTTTCAATATCCACAGCAAATTTTTCATACACAAGCACCTTTTTTCCTGAAATATCGCTGAAAATACGGACCGGATCACCGTATTTCGAAATCATATCTTCGCGGCTCATTTTCTGTCTGACGCTGCTTTCCACTAATTCCACCTCGTTTTCAAGAACCAGCACCCGGAAATCTTCCCAGAAATAGTATTCTCCGTTCACAGTTTCCAGTTCCAGACGGTGTGCAGAAAGGCTTTTCAACTGCTCCTCTATGCTCGTGTCAAAACCGCCGAGTCTGACAGGCGGCGATTCTCCGAATATTTTCGGCGGAACTGTCTGGTCTTTTATTTCTTTTCCCAGCGATTTTGCCGCGGCTTGGGCATAGCCTCCCGCGGGTTCGATCTTCAGAAATTTTTCCCAGACCTCGCGGGCTGCCGACTCTTCTCCGAGTTCTGACCGAATACGCCCCAAATTGTAATAAGCATCGGAAAATTCGGGATTCTTTTCAATCACGCGCTGTAATACCGCGATGCTTTCTTCGGATATGACCGCTTTCATCAACTCCCGTTTTTTTTCAGAACTCTTTGAACTTTGAAAGGATTGCATCGAATTCAGATAAAAAGCCACTGCCCTGTTGTTCAGCACAGCAGGATCATCTTCGCGGAGTTTCAATGCCTCATCGAGAACCGCGAGGGCTTGTGAATATTCTCCTGTCATAATCAGCGCGGATGAAAGATTCACGCGGGCAGGCAGATAGGATAAGTCTTTTTCGCACGCGTCGCGGAAAGCCCGTATTGCCGCACGCATGGAATCCTCAAAAGCTCCGGAACCGCCTCTGAATGTTTTGGCTCTGGTTTCCGTGTCGAAAACAGTGGAGAGCTTGTGGCGGTAAACCCTGATACTGCTTGATCGGGACAGTTCGTTCATGGCAAGCTGGAAATGAATCAGTCCCACATTGCCGAACACTTCCCGGCAGGGAAATTTTCTCTGAAATGCTTCCAGAAATCCCAGCGCGTCTTTATACATTCCCAACTGATACAGCCTTACTCCCAGATCAAAAAGAATCAGATCGTCTTTCACCGCATTCATTTTGGAAAGCAGAAAAAGCGCACGGTCATCAGGATCAGGATGAGTTTCATCGGAATACGCGATATCTCCTCCGGTGCGGTTTACCCATTCGCGGAAAAAATTTTTGCCCTTCATATCCGCAATCGCTTTGGGATCATAGCCGGACATTGCCGCATACAGCATCCCGTAATCATCTGCCTGCAATTCTTTTTTTCTTCTGGTTTCCATATCCTCGCTTTTGTTCAGCAGCGTCTTCAGATTCTGAGACGCTTTCGCGGGACCGAACTGATGAACAGCCTGAGAAACCGTCAGATTCCAGAAATCGTCATTTGCCAGATGAGCCAGTTCATGCCCCAGAATGAATGCCGCACGCGCATCACCCGTGTTTTCATCCGCGTCCTGATAACATATTTCCAAAGCTTTCTGAGTTATGACAACGGTTCCGTCTGCCAGACACATTACCCAGGGATCCCCTGCTTTCCGGATAACGAGCAGTCTGGGAAGCCGGTTTCCACGCCTGTCCGCTGCGGCAAGAACGCGCTCAAAGACATTCTCCACCCTTGTAACCAAAGGGCTTTCTGCCGCAGACAGGAGACCGAAGGTTTTCAGCAGCCATCGGAGATGTTCTCCCTGAGAGGCCGCGAATGCCATACTTTCGGATTCCCGAATATGGCTTTGCAAAGGAGAACTGCTGTCCTGCTTAGGTTTCGGTTTTTCCTTATCCTGATTCACAGGAACAGGACGATGCTCGCAGCCTGTCATTATCACGGCAAAAATAATCGGAACAAAAAGCGCAGAAATCCATTTTCTCATAATTCCCCCTCATTTCTCACGGTCACGTCCGTTTGCAGGTCACGCCGCCGGCGTGACCCTACGGACTCAGATAGATTATCAGATGAGCGATTTCAGAAGCGACCGTCTTGCATGGGCGATTCTGTTTATCTTTTATCGCTGATTCGACGCGTCCCAGTGTCTTATACGGGATTTCATCTTCTTGTCTTACAGTTTCCGGAAGCTTTTCGAAATCTTTCTGTATCTGATTTAAGACAGGTATTTGTTTTTCCCAGAAATCATAAGGAATATTTTCTTGCAGCATACACACTGCCTGAGCCAGAAGACACCATCGCCCCGCGGAATAGAACGGCGCCCACTGTGTTTCCGACCAATGATCTTTTTTTATTCTGCCCTGCCATTTCGGTGAGAGAAATTTGGGCATGGAAGCCATCTGTTCCCCGGATATTTCCGCTCTGCCTGCCCATAATCCTGCTCCGAATGCCCGATTTGCAGAAGAATGTCTGCCTGAAGCAAATCCTAATGCAGCCGCAGGTTTTTCCCAGGGAAGACTGAGATCAGGGGATGATTGCGAAAATGAATTTTTTGCAGCACGGTAGGATTCGCTGATGAGATCGGGATGCGAAAACCAGATCGGAATGATTTTTACGATGAAAAGCCAGCAGATTCCCGCGGCGCAGAGTCCGGATGCCAGATGGATTCTTCTGACTCCGGAAAAAATATTGCGGATATATCCCATGAAAGACAGCGTATTTACATAATTCAGCAGATGTTCTTCCAATTTTTCCTCAGTAATCCTCAACTGAAGAACCTCCTGCGCGCATAAGCCGCAGAATGCAATATGTTCTCTGATGATCTGTGCCTCATGTTCGCATATATTTCCCAGCACATAATCGTAAAGCATGTCATCTGCAGGATGAGGTCCCTGCTCAGTCTGTTTTTTTCTTTCCTTATAATCGTCCGACCGGGCCTCCTGCGCCAAAAATTGCAGAAAATTTTCATCATTCTTCAGTGCATCGTTCATAAGTATTTTTTTTCGGTTCATTGCTTATATTCCTTTCTTTCCGGTCTTTCCGGAGTGCAAAAATTAAGCGAAGCGGTTTTTTGCGCCTTTATGCAAAAATGCCAATCTTATTAAAATGGTTTTGCACTCCGGATTAATATATTTTCGCCCTGTAATATATAATGTTTCAATCGGCTTTCAGACGACATTTTTTTCTGAAAATTCTCTTATCTCTTCGAGATCGCGCTGGACTGTTCTCACGGTGACGCCGTACTTATCTGCAAGAATTTTCAAGGCTTTTTCTATATGAATATCCTTGGAAAAAAGATTCAGAAGATTGACAAAAATTTCGTACTGACGTTCATATATCTGTCTTGATTTTGTATTGGGCTGAGTCTCTTTGATCCGCGCGGTCAGGATTTTTCTGATAAGCGGCAAACGCTGTTCCTCTTCTTTTTTTTCAAGCAGCGTTTCAGGAGTGGAAATTCCCTGCTGTTCCCCGATTTCAGCCATAAGTCTGTTTTCTTCGCGGGATCCGACGCCCAGGTCTGCATCTATATATATGATATTATGGACACTCTGGGCATAATCCTTGCAGACCTCTTCTGTTCTGCCTCTGACTGTTCCTGTTTTCGGGCAGATAAAGGGCATTTTTTCGGGCATGAATCTGCAGGTTCCGCATCGGATCTGCCAGGGAATCAGCCCTCTTTCACGCAGAATAGTTCTGATTTCTCTGTAAACGCTTTTGTTCATATATCCGCGCCATGCCTCGAGGTCAAAACCCTGTTTCAGTCCCGTGTCCTGTAATCGGCGGATAAGTCTTCCGAAATCAATATCTTCTGTTTCGTCAATCGGACTGTTCGGATATGTCTGTCTGAAGTTCCTGAGATACCGTTTTGCCGCTTCATACAGCATGTTAAAACAGGATGCTCTGCATTTTTCCCAGAACTCGCCCATTTTCCTTTCCCTGAGCAGCATACACCGCGAAGTCGAACGCTCGTAATATTCGCAGAAAAGTCCGCGGAAGCGTCTGTTCTCTCCGCCGCAGACCGAGCGGATCAGATTTTTTTTCAAAATAATTATTCCTTTTATATCAGAAAGTTAAATAAAAACTGTTTTTTTTCTGCAAAAAAAAATGTCATGAAAATCCCTTTCACTGCATTTATTACGGGTAAGGGGATGAAGAATTTACAGACTTTCGGAAACTGAATTTTTCTCGTTCCCAAGCCCCGGCTTGGGAACGCACTTGCCGGGGAAGCCCCGGCTTCCCGTGACGGGAGACGGACCCGAAGCCGGGGCTTCGGGCGCAGATGCGTTCCCAAGCCGGGGCTTGGGAAC
>DYRK01000501.1 GCA_020718785.1 Desulfatirhabdium butyrativorans
CCGGCTTCCCGTGACGGGAGACGGCCCGAAGCCGGGGCTTGGGAACGAGGAAAATCCGGCATCAACCTGTCAGGATTTCAGTTAGGGACACGCCGCCGGCGTGTCCCTATTCAGATACCGGTTCGCAAAACACATCGCCGATATTGGTGACAATTTTATCCGATTCCGGCACAACCAGACGGGCTTCACAGTCGCCTTTCTCCATTCGGGCCCGAAGCAGATGAATGCCCTCCGGCAGATTTTCCAAGTAAAAATACCCGTCCTGGCCCGTAAAAGCCGAACGCTTTTCTCCGGCCGCCTCAATTTCCACAGCCAGGGTACTCAGAGCCTCCCGTTTGCCATCCGGCAAAACAAAAAAAAGATTGCCTTCAACCGAAGAATATCTGTATGCTTTGAAAATTACCCGGCTGCCGCCGCGCTGACCGATTTCGATATATTTTTCTCTTTCCCTCAGTTCATAATTGACAGGCAAATCTTTAGGGCGGACAGTTATCTGATTTTCTTGGTAAGATGTCAGATTCGGCACAAAAAGAGTACCGCCTTTTCCGGTATCACCGGCAAAATTGCCGTTGGCATAAATAGGGACTTGTTTCAAACCTTCCACTTCGACTGACGCAAAGCTGTCAGTTACCGGACGACCGAAGTGTAAACCCTTATCTGTCAGACCGATACCGCCTGCGGCGTTCACCCTGCCGGATGTGCCGCTGTCCGAAGATCGCTGCATGGAGACTTCCAGTATTCCCGATTCATGGCGATATTCGGCGCGTGCGCTCCAGCCCATATCTTTGCCGTCCTGATTGAGTGACAAATTATATCCGAGTCCTTTTCCGGTACCCGCGTATTTCTGTACCCTGAATTCCTGCCGGTTTTCTTCTGTTTCCGTATCCCGGAAACTGTACGAAGCATTATCGGAAAAATGCCTCTTGCGTTCCTCATGAGGGGAATATTGCAGACCGAAAACCACTTCATTTTCTGTTGAACCGCTCAATCCTTGCTGGACTCTGACAGACATTGTTATCTGTTTGAACAGATTTTTATTATAAGTCAGACTCAGGCGGGAAGCTGTTTTTTCAACATCATCGGGATAATCCGCACCGGAATAGGACAGACTCATACTTCCCCACTGTTTCAAGCTTTGATTCATTGACAGATTCCAATAGGTGCGAAGGGATTCGTCTTCATTAAAAGATGAAGGTGTGACGAAATCCCCGCTGTAATGCCGCAGGGACAAAAAGCCGGAAAAGGTCCCTTTCCTGTAACTGTAAAGTGCCGACAGAGCATAACCGTTTTCTCCCCGATCATAACTGAACATGGTTTCACAGTCCATCTGATGGTGCTTGCCGAGGCGTAAAGCCAGCATAGGACCGATGTTCAACGTATCTCCCTTAAAGGCTGCACCGAGTCCTGCGGTAAGCCGGTCTCCGAATCCGTAACGATGAAAAGCAATAGCGGTCAGATCATTGTAGTGATTGCTTTCGGTCCCGAAATCCTCGCGTGTAAAACCCAGACTGTAAGCATATTCATGCACCCCTTCCCTCAATAATTGCTGCCCTCCGAACATAGCCGGCAGGTCTAAACGCTGTTCCCGACCAAAGGCATCCCGCAAGACCAGTTCCGCGTTTCCCCCGGTATATGCTTCCATGTCCTTGAAACTCACCGGACCGGGAAGCAGATCCCATTCCTTGACTAAATGTCCGCCGGAATAAAGTTCCGCGTGTGCCGGTGTTTCAAGAACGGTTTCCATATTCAGACCCGGATATGCTCTGAATTTGCGGTTCAGTGAGAAGCGGGTTCCCCAGAAAATGCCGCCGAGAGTGCCTCCGGACAGAAAAGCCGTAGCCGGGGGATTGAAATCACCAAGTATCAGACGGTTCAATTTTTCAGGTTCATCCCGTATCATCTGGGTCATTATCCGGGTCAGGTTGCTGCCTTCATCACTGTAACGGAATTTGAAGGTGCTGAGGGCAAACCATTTTTCCCAGTTCGCGCCGATTTCATAAGGCAGGTTATATGCGTTGAAACCATCTTCCTCTGAATACTCCGCTTCAATCTGATAATTGAAGAAAGCTGAGGACGGAAGGGGACTTGCAGGATTATCACGTTTTGATAGCGCGGGAGATTCTTTTTTGATGATCTGGGGTTCAAACCATTCCGGAACTACAGCCAGGGTCAGTACGGCATTATTATGATCAATCTGAAACCGCAGGGCATGGGAAAGACTCCTAAGTGAAATCAGATCATTATCACTGTTTTCCCATAATTCTTTACGCAGATTCAGACTTAAAAGAAGATCGGGACTGACCAGCACGTCATCATCTTCGCCAAGGTAGCAGAAATGCTGCCCTGCATTGTGACCGTTGGCAATCACTTCCAGAATAGCCTTATCAGCAGCCTCTGCTACGGAACTCATAATCAGCAGTAAGATAAGCGTTCTCAGAAATAAGAAAGACATACGGTCCGAATCTCCGGAAGCACAAGAGAAAGTTTCTTACGATGATGTCTTTACTGATCGCTTTTGCCCTTGTTCAGCACGCAGCCGCTTTGCAGGTTCAGGGTCAGGCTTAGTGGATCCCGCTGGCTATCTAAATACAGATCGAGAATTAATTCCCGTGATTCCGGGCAGTTTTCTGTTTTTAAGGGAATATCCAGAAAAACCTGCCGATGCGGCAGAACGCGCTGGACTCGTTTTTCTTCTGTTTCGGCAAGCAGTTTTTTATCCTTGCCAAGCAGTTTTGCCCCGATTTTCAGGAGCATAAAATTATGAGTTCCCTTATTTTTCAATGACAGCCGCAGCCCGGTATCGCTTTTTTCAAGAGTTTCAACAGCGGGTTCCGGCGCGGGCGGCGAAGTCAGGGGGCTTACAAAAAGAGGTACGCTGAGTTTGAGCAGCAGGTTAAAACCTACTGACACTTTTTTATCCTGAGCCTCTGCTTTGTCTTTAATCGCAGGAAGTTCCTGAATGTACACGCGGTAAGGCTTCTCTAACAAAGGAAAATCGCCGTTGTAGCCCACCCGGAGGGTTTTCTCTTCTCCTGCGGAGATTTTCAGCAGGCGTGGATAAAATACAAAATCACCAGTATCTGTTTCAATAAACTTTCCGTTCTCATCCATATCCCAAGTTTTGGCGCTGATCTGCACATTGGCATCAGACTCGCCCTTATTTGCCAAGTGTATTTCACCCATTTTCTGTTCCGGTGTCAGACGGACACTGACGGGCCAGATACTGAGTTTGGCTTCTCCCCAAGCCGAAGAAGCGGAGAAAAGAATCAGAAATACCAGCAGAATATGTTTATAAAGCTGCATATATTTTTTTCCTTGTAGGAGCACGTCGGCGGCGTGCCCTCCTTCAAATTCGATACCCAATTATTATCAAAAAATGGAATCGCGGGGGCACGCCGCCGGCGTGCCCCTACAAATTCTAAAATTAGGGCCATACCACCGATACCCCGACCGTATCACTGTATGTACCTGCGGGAAAACCGTTTATCATAGCGTCTCCCCAGACAAAAAAACTCTGTGCCGATCCGGTGCCTGTTCCGGTCTGTGCCGGAGCCGGATAGGTTTCAGCATAGAGCGGTTCGATGAGCGATAAACCGCTGTCACCCCAAGGCAAAGAACGTCCCGCATCTGCCCAGAGAAGATAGGGGATAAAATCCGTGCCTTTGCTCATATTCCGGATACCTCCCTGAAAATTCATACCAGCATTCATGCCCACAGAAAAATTCAAGCCCGGCGTGCAGTTTACCGTAACAGCGCCCAGAGCTATTCCCTGCAAATTCGAGGAACCTGCGGGCCATTCGCCGAAACCTGTCACTCCGCTGACATCCAGGGTGCAGTTTCCGGTAAGGTTCAGGGCAATAAAAAGGTCGGTTTCCAAAATATCGCCGGAACCGTAAGGAGGGAAGGCAAGAATTACATGCACTGAATCGCTGTAAAAACCGGGCGGAAAAGCTCCGGCAGTATGGGCTGTGCCGAATACAGGAAAGACAGTCGGCGAACCGGTTCCGGTGCCGGATAAAGGGTCTGCCGGGTAGGGCGCAGCACTGTTCAGGCCGTTATCCCCCCATTCGCTGGCTGCTCCGTTGTCTTTCCAAAGATAGTAGGGGATAAAATGTCCGGCGCCGTCGCTCAGGCGGCGCAGACCTGAAAAATTCTGTCCGCCGCCAAGTCCCAGCAGGAAATTGCTGTCGCACTCCGATTGCAATGTTCCCACCTGTATTCCATCCATATTCGTGCGTCCGTCGCTGTCGCCGAAACCGGAAGAATTGGCAGTCAGCAGGGTGCATGAGGCATCGGCATGTACCGCGGAGATTGATAAAAAAAACAGGGTCAGAATGATTCGGATTAGTGCCATAATGAATATGTCCGAAAAAAATGCCGTCCGGCGATCATCAGATCAGCGGACGGCTTTT
>DYRK01000502.1 GCA_020718785.1 Desulfatirhabdium butyrativorans
AAGCCGGGGCTTGGGAACGAGGAAAAGGAAAATGCAAAAAACCGCTTCGCTTTATTTTTGCACTCCGGAGCAGCCCGTCTTATTCCGCAACTTCGATTTCCCGGAAAAACAAATCTACATGCTTGCCGACCATTGCCTGACGAAGAATTGCAGCCATCTCCCCTGAAGGAAATATTCTCTTTATCTCCGCCGCAGTCTGGGGAGTATGAACAAAACGCAGTCCTTGTTTTTCCGCCCGCATAAAATTCCGGGGATCGGCTTGAAATTTCAGACGATTCAGTTCGGCAAAATCGAAACCGAACTCGTCTTCGAATACAAGCTCCGTATTCAGCGGGTCTTTTTTCCGATACAGACTGAAACGGAACAACTCGGCAATATATGCACGCAGATCTTCGGTAAGCAGCCCCGCAGCTTCCAACTGCCCGGTCAGGGCTTTCCGAGCAATACGGTGCAGTTGCTCCCCGTACAGGATGATCGCCGCAGGACGGGCATATTCAAAATAGTGCCGATATTCTGCCTCATTATATTCCCTCATGTTTGCCGGATCTGCAAAGAATTTTTCAGCCTGCTCCCCGGTTTCGAACATGATTTTTCTGTTATACGCTCTGGTATCCGCGTAGAACCGGTTCAAATCATTGTCCGAATCGCTTAATACCAGACGATGACATCTTTCTATGAAGTCAAAGACAGAAAGATTCAGACGGTTCAATAGCAATTCGCTTTCGTAAAAGCAGCCGTGATTATAGAACAGAGATACAGAGAGATCAATCATACGGCACTCGATATAATCCTCAAGGCTCATGCTCGAATGGACAACGCCCATTTCTGCAATTTCGCTGATCGGAACTGTCTCTGCGCCGAACTGATACTCTCCCGTACTTTTTCGGAGAACGGTAAAATAAGGCTTGATCTGAAAACGTCGGCGATATTCGGCGGTGTCCAATTCGGAACCGGCCAATATATACAGAGAATAGATCACCACTTGTCTTATCCCTGCCTCAATCACGGTACGCAGCGATTTCAGATGAGAACCTATCGAATCCCCGGGCAGTCCCAATATCAGTTCCGTATAAGAATTCCAGCCTTGTTTTTCTGCTTCCACGGACATATCCATCAAGGCGGAAAGAGAAACATTTTTACGCCTTACATTTTCCAGCACCACCGGGTCGGCAGACTGCACCGAAGCAGAATACATGGCAGTACCGGGAACAAAGCGGCTGAATGCGTCCAAAACATTTTCTTTTTTATTTTTGCCTGAAAAGACAAAGAGTTGTTTGGGCCAGCCCTCGGTTCTCTGAACCTCTGCAATCAGATCCGCGGTTCCGATATCCTCTTTATACATGCCGAAGTTGCTGTCAGTCAGAAACATCAGGTCGGATTTATCGGATATTCCGGCAATATATTCGAATTCCGATTTCACCCGATCCGAAGAAAATCTCCTGATTTTGCCGAAATAGCGGTTACCCTCCACACAATAGGAACAAGTGAAGGGACAGCCCCGCGTAGCCTGTACCATAGGAATCAGACCTTGCTTGAAAAAAGGATCAAGAAGCCCGTTCAGATAAGGCGAAGGAATATCGTCTAAGGATTTCTGAAAATGATGTTTCAGTTCTCCGGAAAACAGAGCGTTTGCCGCCGGAGGGTTTGTCGCCGACAAACCCCTACAGAGATAATGAACTCCCGGAATTTCTACGCGGGAGCGTTTCAATTCCTCTGCATCGAAATGAAAGTCCTGCAAATGTTTCAGCAGTTCTGCAAAAGGAACCTCTCCGTCTTTGAAAATATAGAAATCGAGCAGAGGTCTGGCTTTCAGATATTCTGCCTGTTTCTCTGGCTCGAGCGGAAAATTGGGACCGCCCATAACTGCGACCGTATCCGGATGAAGCTTTTTCAAATGAACGATCAGTTCATAATTCAGCCGTATATTTGCCATATCATTCCGCATTCCGACAAGCAGCGGTTTTCCTTCATCCCACTGCCGGATAAATTTGTCCGGGTCTGTAAAAAGACGGAATGAAAAGCGATCTCCGAACACCCTCTGACTGTATGCGGCAATATAGCCGATACCCAGCGGAAAATATCGGACAGGCTGCTGCCGATGCCAGAGATCAGCAAGCCAGACTTCCGAGGTTCGAGATGATGATATCCCCTTGTTTTTATTTTCAGACATTTATACTTCATCCTTTCCTTAAAGTGATTCAGAAACTAAGTTTTTTTCAAAAAACTCAGTTTCTTTCACTATCACTCCCCTTAAAATCAACATTTCACAAGACGAAATCCCAGTGCTGTAGAGGTAGTTCCCGGTCTGCCGCGATACCGGTATGCTGACCGGCAGGCATATCCGGCAGCATACCATCCGCCCCCGCGATAGATTCGGAGCAGACCGTTCCGGCATACCGGATCAACAGCCTTATCTCTGTAAGTATCTGTAATAAGGATTCGCTTTTCCGAGTCATCATCACATTGGTCTTCACAGCATTCCCACACATGACCGTGCATGTCGTACAATCCATATAAGTTGGGCTTCAATTGTCTCACGGGATGAGTATGGTCTTCTGAATTTTCCGTAAACCATCCGTATTCTTTCAACTGCCCCGCATCGTTCCCGAAGTAATATGCGGTCTGACTGCCTGCACGGCAGGCATATTCCCATTCCGCTTCGGTCGGAAGGTGAATGAGGTTAGGGGTTCGGGGTGAGAGGTCAGAGGTCAGAGGTTTCCCCTGACCTCGTGTTCAGCCATTTGATAAACGCCTGAGCATCATTCCATGAAATACAGGTTACCGGATGATCGTCTGTCTGGGGAAATCCCGGATTCTCCCAATAAAAGCCTTTATCTTTTTTCCATCCGCTATTTGTATAAACAAAATTTCGGCTCTTTTTATCAGAGCTTTTATCCCCGGTTCCCGTGTAATGATATGCGCCGTCGCCGGTTTCCGCGTCGGTTTTAAAGCCGGTTTCTTTTACAAAGACCCGCCATTGTCCCTTTGTAACCGGCGTGGTCTGCATATAAAAGCCTTTTGTCAGTGTAACCTTGTGCAATATCTCATCATCGGATCGCCCCGGTTCGCTTTCCGGACTTCCCATCATAAATTCTCCGGCAGGGATGAACACAAACTGCGCCTTCTCTGATCCGATCATTATCTCTATGGTCTGCATACAAAAAATTCTCCTTTTTCCCCTCGTTCCCAAGCCCCAGCTTGGGAACGCACTTGCAGAGAAGCCCCAGCTTCTCGTAAGGAAATAAACTCGAAGCCGGGGCTTCGAGTGCAGATACGTTCCCAAGCCGGGGCTTGGGAACGAGGACGAGGAAAAAATGCAAAAAATCGCTTCGCTCTATTTTTGCACTCCGGAAATATTTCTCTTTCCCTCGTTCCCAAGCCCCAGCTTGGGAACGCACTTGCAGAGAAGCCCCAGCTTCTCGTAAGGAAATAAACTCGAAGCCGGGGCTTCGAGTGCAGATACGTTCCCAAGCCGGGGCTTGGGAACGAGGACGAGGAAAAAATGCAAAAAACCGCTTCGCTTTATTTTTGCACTCCGGAAATATTTCCCTTTCCCTCGTTCCCAAGCCCCAGCTTGGGAACGCACTTGCAGAGAAGCCCCAGCTTCTCGTAAGGAAATAAACTCGAAGCCGGGGCTTCGAGTGCAGATACGTTCCCAAGCCGGGGCTTGGGAACGAGGACGAGGAAAAAATGCAAAAAACCGCTTCGCTCTATTTTTGCACTCCGGAAATATTTCTCTTTTCCAATTCATCGCCCACATGGCCGAGTTCTCTCGTTTCTCTCGTTCCCAAGCCCCAGCTTGGGAACGCACTTGCAGAGAAGCCCCAGCTTCTCGTAAGGAAATAAACTCGAAGCCGGGGCTTCGAGTGCAGATACGTTCCCAAGCCGGGGCTTGGGAACGAGGACGAGGAAAAAATGCAAAAAATCGCTTCGCTCTATTTTTGCACTCCGGAAATATTTCTCTTTTCCAATTCATCGCCCACATGGCCGAGTTCTCTCGTTTCTCTCGTTCCCAAGCCCCAGCTTGGGAACGCACTTGCAGAGAAGCCCCAGCTTCTCGTAAGGAAATAAACTCGAAGCCGGGGCTTCGAGTGCAGATACGTTCCCAAGCTGGGGCTTGGGAACGAGGACGAAGCCGGGGCTTGGGAACGAGGACGAGGAAAAAATGCAAAAAACCGCTTCGCTTTATTTTTGCACTCCGGAAATATTTCCCTTTCCCTCGTTCCCAAGCCCCAGCTTGGGAACGCACTTGCAGAGAAGCCCCAGCTTCTCGTAAGGAAATAAACTCGAAGCCGGGGCTTCGAGTGCAGATACGTTCCCAAGCTGGGGCTTGGGAACGAGGACGAAGCCGGGGCTTGGGAACGAGGACGAGGAAAAAATGCAAAAAATCGCTTCGCTCT
>DYRK01000503.1 GCA_020718785.1 Desulfatirhabdium butyrativorans
AGTATGCTCCGGAATAAAACACGCCGGATGTTCTCCTTTTATATTGCAAAGGCGGAGAACGTCCGGCGCAAAAAAACAGCAGAAGGTCTGTCCCGAATTTTACATCGTGCGGGCGCAGTTCGGGTGAGTGAGTGAGTGAGTGAGTGAGTGAGTGAGTGAGTGAGTGAGTGAGTGAGTGAAAGATGCCTGATTTTTATGGAAAAGTCAAGCTTTTTCTTCAAAATATCTGCGGAGTAAAGGGCTGTGCGGGACAGGATATTTGAATGCGGAGTATGATGTGAGAAATTTTGTTTTGAAGACATAAGCCCTCCTCCGTGCGGCGGCCCGACAGCCGTCATGTCTGTGACGGCACCCTCTGCCGTCACACCCTTGATATAAAACAGGCTATTACACTATATATAAAATCTTGTCAAGTTTTTTTTGAATCCGAAAAAAAATTTTAGGTATCCGGAGTGCTGAAATGAAATTTCAGCACAAATCCTGAAAATCCTTTAATCCTGAAAATCAGGATCCAAAATCGAGTTGCATTTTTTCCGGAAAACATGATATGAAAGAGAATATTTTGTGTGGCTTTGAATGTAACTGACTGATAAAAAACAGAATGCGGAATTATTGAATTTATGGATACGGTCACAAATCGCAGCAGAACCGCAGAGGCATTGAAGGCAGTCTGGCCCATCTGTCTCGGATACATTCCTGTCGGCATGGCTTTCGGCGTGCTTGCCCGGAAAGCCGGACTGACTCCGCCTGAAATCGCTATGATGTCTCTTCTGGTCTTTGCCGGCAGTTCGCAGTTTATCGCAGTCTCTATGATTTCTGCCGGTGCAGCCGCAGGCGAGATAATCCTGACCGCTTTTGTTGTAAATCTGAGACATCTGCTGATGAGTTCTTCGCTCGCAGTCTTTCTGGGAAACGAAAAAAGAACAAAGCTTTCCCTGCTCGCCTACGGCATCACAGACGAAAGCTTTGCGGTGAATATCGCAAGATTCAGAAACGGGAACTGGGATGCGGACCGCTGCCTGATTGTCAATCAGGTCGCAAATTCCGCATGGATTATCAGCACGGTCATAGGCGGATACGGCGGACAGTTCATTCCGGAAGGGGCTTTCGGTATTGACTATGCCTTGATCGCCATGTTTATCTGTCTTCTGATATTTCAGCTTCGCGGCAGGAAATATGTCATAACCGCGCTCATTGCCGGGATAACAGCCGTTTTTCTGTCGCTGATCCTTCCCGGAAATTCATACATTGTACCGGCTGCCGTGTTTGCGGCAAGCATCGGATTTGTCTTTCAACGACTTCCTAAATTATAGCCGACCGTAGGGGCACGCCGGCGGCGTGCCCCTGCAAAAAATTACTGGCGGCATAATTACGAAAGCCTGTACTAAGTTTCCGAAACTCAGGAAGTCTGATAAGGATTGTTTATGATAAAAAACGAATACCTGATGATTGTGATCGGCATGGGGCTTGTGACATTTCTGCCCCGCTGGTTTCCGCTGTTCTTTTTGTCCAAACGGAAACTGCCTGAACCGCTTGTGGAATGGTTAGACCTGATTCCAGCGGCGATTCTGAGCGCGCTTCTGATCCCGGAACTTGCGACAGCCGGCAATCCCAGACATATTGATCTCTTGCGTCCGGAGCTTATAGCCGCTATTCCCACCTTTATTTTTGCCTTGAAAACAAAATCTCTGGGCGGCACGGTGGTCATAGGAATGTTTTTTTTCTGGGCTGCCGACAAATTTTTTTAGCGTGAAGGGCATGTCGCCGACATGCCCCTACCATCATTTTTTTTAGAAGGGCATGTCGCCGACATGCCCCTACCATTTTTTTTCATAGATCAGAGATGACAGCGCCCGTCCCCGCAGCAATGATCGCCGCAGCTTGCGAGGGCTGCCAGACCCTTTATCACATCTTTGCTCTCTGCCGGAACCGCTCTGACAACCCGCGCTCTCAGAAAAAAAGATGCCGGCAATCTGGAAAGCCGGTTAAGCGGAAAACAGATATGTTCAAAGATGTTATGAATTGTTTCAGGTTTCAGGCACAGAGAAAATTCATCGCCTTCGGTTTTATCTGACAATTCACGTTCGAAAGTTGTCAGCCCTTCTTTTCCCAGACCGAATATAAATTCGAATTCAAACGGCTGCGGAGTCAAGTCTGCCGTATCCGGTTCTGTTCCCGCGGTGACAGAGAGTGTGATTTTTTTCAGAATTCCCACTTTTGTCTTATTTTCATTCATGTTACAGCCCTCCTGAATATTCAAGATTGATTTTATTCTTACCACCGTCATATTTTGCGCTTTCTGAATTTTCAGGATGAAAATTTTGCAGACCGTCATCCTGAAAAAACGATTTGCAAAATCGTTTTACTAAAGATTTCAAAAGCTCAAGTCATTCCAGCGGAACTTATAAAGCATGAACCTGATGCCGGTTTCCGAGTCTGATATTATGCCGGCAGCAAATTGACACTTGAAAAAAATATCAGATATTAATATATTATTCAAGATAAAGACTGTCCGACCTCGGAATCGTAGTATAATCTGAGTTTCCGAATTCCCGGCATGTAAAACGATTTGCAAAATCGTTTTACGGACGATTTTCAAACAGGAGAAGCCCGATAATCAATCATGATGAAAAAAATAGAAGAAATCACACTGCTTTATGAAATCAGCCAGACGCTCAACGAACATCTGGAACTGAAGAAATCTTTATATAAGGTGCTGGCTATTCTGTCCAATTCAATGGACATGGTCCGGGGGACTGTCACCATTCTTCATCCGCTGCGTAATGAAATTGTCATAGAGGTAGCCCACGGTCTTCCCCAGAATACAATTGACAAAGTGACATACAAACTGGGGGAAGGGATTACCGGACGGGTGATTGAAACCGGCGAGCCTGTTGCCATCCCCAAAATCAGCGAGGAGCCGCTGTTTCTGAACCGCACCGCATCCCGAAGGATGAGCAGGGAGCATCAGGAACTGTCATTTCTCTGCGTTCCGATAATGAAAAACAATCAGGTGATCGGTGCGCTGAGTGTGGACAGACCCTATAATGAAGCATATAATCTGAAAGACGGCATCAAACTCATGTCCGTGATTGCCACCATGATTGCCCAGCATGTCATCAATCTTGAAAATATCCGTCTGGAAAAAGAGCGGCTGCGCGAAGAAAACAAACGTCTGAAAACCGAATTGGAAAATAAATACCGGATTACAAATATTATCGGCAACAGCAACAAAATGCGGGAAGTTTTTCAGATGATCACGCAGGTTTCCCGAAGCAATGCAACGGTTCTGATCCGGGGTGAAAGCGGAACCGGAAAAGAGCTTGTAGCCAATTCTATTCATTATAACAGCCTCAGGGCAAAGAATCCTTTTATAAAAATGAACTGTGCGGCGATTCCTGCCAATCTGATCGAAAGCGAACTGTTCGGACATGAAAAAGGAGCATTTACCGGAGCAGTCAGACAAAAGCCCGGGAGATTCGAATTGTCTCATCAGGGAACCCTTTTTCTTGACGAAATCGGCTCCATCAGCATGGATGTTCAGGTCCGGCTGCTCCGGGTCCTTCAGGAGAGAGAGTTCGAGCGTGTGGGCGGACATAAAACCATCAAAAGCGATGTCCGAATAATTGCCGCAACCAACAAAAATCTGGAACAGGCAGTGGAAGATGAGAGTTTCAGAGGAGATCTGTATTACCGTCTGAATGTTTTTCCTATTTATATTCCGCCGTTACGGGAACGCAAAACCGATATTCTGCTGCTGGCAGATCATTTTCTTGAAAAATATGCCAAAGAAAACGGAAAAGATATCAGACGCTTTTCAACGCCTGCCATTGATATGCTCATGGACTATCATTGGCCCGGAAATGTGAGAGAACTTGAAAACTGTATCGAGCGGGCAGTGCTGCTCTGCGAAGAAGGAGTCATCAACAGCTATCATCTGCCTCCCACGTTGCAAACCGGCAAGGAATCGGGAACCCTTCCGTCTCTGTCAATGGAAGAAGCTGTGGCAAATCTGGAAAAAGAAATGCTGATTGATGCCTTTAAAACGAGCCGGGGAAATATCACTCAGGCTGCCGCGCTTCTCAAAACAACTGTGAGAAAATTTGCTTATAAGGCGAAGAAATACGGTCTTGAATATCAGTACTACAGATAGATTGAATCTGATTACATCTGTTCCTTTCTATCGCATTCTTTATCTTTTGAAGGTGTTTTCTGTCTATCCCGGATAAGTCTTTGCGGCCGTCCGTATTCCGGCCGTCCCCCGGTGCTGAACCCTGAAGAACAGGAACAGATTATAAAATGGGTATAGGAGGAAGTCCGTTCCGGAAAACGTCCGGCCTGCCGGCAGATTGCAGAACATATTTCGGAAGTGTCCGGAAAAACTGCCGATCA
>DYRK01000504.1 GCA_020718785.1 Desulfatirhabdium butyrativorans
CTACTTGGATGTTCTTCGAATTCAGCGCATGGGTTTGCCGCCGGCAAACCCCTACGGCAGCGATTTTCTGCAAGAGAAACCGCAAGAAGCAGCAATTCTCCGTCTTCAAACGGTTTTTTCAGAAAATAAACATCCCGTTGCAGACGGCTCATCACTGTTGCGAAAGACAGTTCTGCATTTGTGGCAAAAATAATAATCATTTCCGGATCATACGAGCGCAGAGATTCGGCAATGTCAATGCCGCTCAATGTCCCGATCTGCGTTTCCAGAATGCAGAGCAGAATCTGCTCTCCCTGTGCAAAATTCTTGCGGAAAGATTCCAGCAGTTCTCTTCCGTCCGTAAAATTACGGAAAATGAGACCTTCACGGGATGGCAGTAACAGAGCAGGATCGCCCAAAAGGGTCCGGTAACGATCCGACATGCGGCTGTCTGTATCTGCTGCCCATATCTGTCTGCTCATTTATCATTTCTCACTTCTCACTTCTCATTTCTGAGATATGAGTTATCACCTGATTCAGTTCCTGTTCGAGACGTTCGAGAAGCCGGGGAATCTGCCATGTTTTTTCCTCTGCGGCTGACTGTTCCAGACGGTCGCAAATTTCCATACATGATTTTGCGCCCACGGTTCCGAAAGCTCCCTTGACAGAACAGGCATGTATCACAATCTCTTTGATATTATTCCGTGCAGCAGCCTCACGCAGTCTGTCCATAATGACCGGCGCATTGCTGATAAAAAGGCCGCATACTTCCTTATAAAAGGCTTCATCCCCTCCGAAGCGGCGTAATGCACTTTTCTTATCCGGAAGAATGGCATTTTTTCCGAAAATCGGAATATCCGGATCCGAAAGGGAAAAGACCGCGCAATATCCGGGAATATTTTTTTCCATAACAGTATTTATCTCATACAGATCAGCCGGTTTTATAATAAGATCATCTGCTCCGGCTGCTTTATACGCGTGTTTTATGTCCTCGGACATATAACCTGCCATGACAATCACAGGAACGCTCCGGTTTTTTTCGCCGAACTCGCCGTTACGGATCCGGCGGACAATGTTTATGTTGCTGGTCTGAGACAATACCGCGGCGATGAAAACCATATCGAAATCCTCTTCGGAGAAAAGACGCAGCATCTGAGATATGTCCTGCGCTATGACCGTGGTATGACCCCATGATCTCAGAATTTTCGAAGTCATCTTGGCATTTGCCGGATTCTCTTCGGCAAGAAGAATGTTCAGACAGGGCGAGGCACGCCGCGGCAGACCTCTTTCTTTTTCCCATAAACCGCCTTGAATCTTTGAAGCATCGCCTGCCTCGAAAACTGCTGTGAAAGAAAATTCACTTCCCCTGCCGACTTCGCTGTTCAGCGATATGGTCCCGCCCATCCGTTCGACTCTGCGCCTGCATCCTGCCAGACCGAGTTTCAAATCTGCATAGTTTTCGTACCCGGCACCGCCGAAGGGTTCGAAAATCGTCCGGCGCAGCTCTTGCGGAATACCTATGCCCGTATCGCGGACAGAAAAGAGAAGGAAAATTTTGCCTGCCGGCGTTTCAGGAGACTGACAATTTCTTACCCGCAGAGTGATTCCGCCTTTTTCCGTGAAGCGGATCGCATTTTCTGTCAGACTGAGCAGAACCGCGCGGAGTGTCAGGGGATATCCGCGGAGATACCGCAGCACATCCGCGGCTTTGTCCAATTCCGGGAAAAGTCCTTTTTTCTCAGCCTCGGTCTCAGCCGAGCGCAGTACCGAAGCAAGGAGATTCTCAAGATCAAAATCAGCCTCGGCATCATAGGCATCTGTTCCGAAAAACCCCAGAACATCACTTAGGGTTTTCAGGATATGACACGCGGTTTTGCCGATGATCTGCAAATTTTCCCTTTGCTCGATGTCCAGATCGGTCATGAGGGTGAGATCGCTCATGCCGATGATGGTATTTAGCGGGGTGCGGAGTTCACGGCAGACCGCGTTAAGGATTCTGTACGAAATGTCTCCGGGTTCTTTGTATGGGTTGCCGAATGTCATTGAAACATTTTCTCCGATTTTCGGTATGAATCTGTTTTCCTGCTCCGTATTCCGTAAAAATTAAAACCATTGTACCTGTAACCGCAGAAAGTGCAAGTGCGGTGTGAAAACTTCCTATTCCTGCGGAGATCGTTCTTTTAATCGTTTTGGATTTTTTTTAATGAATAAAAGGGGTTTTCGAGTTCAGGGCTTCGGAAAACGATCAATTTTTCAGATACGCTTTTATTTTGTTGAAAAAAAGAAAATCTTTTTTTATACTCGGTTTTCATGGTCGGAGGTTCCTCTGCACAAAGACAGCAATGTAAAGAAAAAATTCTTTATAATCAACTTAGGATTTACGCATTTGAATTTATTTTCCTGATTACAGATGTCTGCGAATGAATTGATACCGTTTTTTAATGTCTGAATGCCAAATATTAGCCTTCAGGAATACTTTTTCAGTATCAATTCATTTGCATTCATCTGTAATTGGCGTTTATTTGCGTCCATTAGCGGTTAAAAATAATGCAACTGTGCAACTCCTACAAATGTCAAACAGAAAAAATGCACTTTTTTTTGTCCTTAATCCTGACGATAAGGTGCAGGATCAGACGGAATGGATAACAGCGGCTGTCCGAAAAATAAAAAAACGCCGTGTATTGCCGTGTTCGGAACCGGGTCCGAAGTCGGAAAAAGTGTGGTGACAACCGCGCTGTGCCGTTATTTTGCCGACAAAGGGATCAGCGTCGCGCCGTTCAAGGCTCAGAATATGTCCAATAATTCGGGGGTTACGCCGGAAGGACTGGAAATGGGGCGCGCTCAGATTGTGCAGGCAGAAGCAGCCGGAATTCCGCCTTCCGCGGATATGAATCCGATTCTTCTGAAACCCACTGACGAGGTGGGCGCGCAGGTGGTTCTTCTCGGCGAAGTGATTGGAAACAGCACCGCGGCAGAATATCACAAAAAAAAAGATCAGCTTTTTTCAACAGCCTGTGACGCGCTTGACCGGCTGCGGAAAAAACATGACCTGATTGTGATGGAGGGCGCGGGATCATGCGCCGAGGTAAATCTCATGTCCCGCGACATCGTAAATTTCCGCATGGCAGAATATGCGGACGCGTCCGTGATTCTTGTTGCAGATATCCACAGAGGCGGGGTTTTTGCCCAGATTATCGGAACTCTCGAATGTCTTGCACAGGAACAGCGGGACCGGATTTCAGGCTTTATCATCAACCGTTTCAGGGGCGATCTGCGTCTGTTCGAAGAGGGAGTCCGGTGGATCGAGCGGAAAACACAGAAAAAAGTTTTCGGGGTACTGCCGTATTATACGCGTTTCCGTATCGAAGCCGAAGATTCGGTGGTTATTGAAAATCCTGTGAAAGTTTCTCCTGAAAAAAACAGTGTTCCCGCGGTTGCCGTTATCCGCGTTCCCCATATTTCCAATTTCACGGATTTTGATCCTCTTTCGGATCAGAAAGACCTTAATGTTCATTTTATTGAAAGCGTGCAGGAACTTTCCGAATTCAAAGCCGTTATTCTGCCCGGATCCAAGAACACCCGGTTTGATCTGAACTGGCTCAACATTACCGGATGGTCAGAAAAAATCAAAGCTTACGCGGAAAAAGGCGGGCATATTCTCGGAATCTGCGGCGGATATCAGATGATGGGACATTATGTCCATGATCCTGACGGACTTGAAGGATCGCCCGGAACCACAGAAGGGCTTTCGCTTCTGCCGGTCAAAACTGTTTTAAGGTCGCCAAAAACCACCACGCTGACTCGGTTTTCTTGGAAAGACAGCACAGGAGCCGGATATGAAATTCATTCGGGTCAGACCGAGCGGCTCAAAGGCGATGCCCTGTTCACCGTTATTGAACGCAACAACATGCCCTGCCAGAATTGTGAAGACGGATGCGCGAGCGATGATCTGCGGATTATGGGAACTTATATTCACGGCTTGTTCGACAGCCCGGAGATCAGAGACCGCTGGCTGAAAACCATTCCTGTCGGAACTTCCGGCAAATCGAAAACTCGGGGTGTCGCGGCAAGAGACAACGCTTACACGCTTCTTGCCGAGCATTTCAAAGCCCATATCAATGTAAAGCAGATTGAGGAAGCAGCGGGAATCGGGAAAAAAAGTAACTGAGCGGACTGATCCGGTGTTTTCAGGATGAAACCAGACTGAAGCTTAAATTTCCAAAACCGAAACGGTTGCATACTTCCTTATCAGGCGAGGCAATTAATTGATATGATAAATAAATATGGAGAATAATGTGTCAAAATATCCGATTGAAATTTTTTGGAGTGATGAAGATGAAGGATACATTAGACATTTTCGGAAATAAGAATTATCTTTAGAGGGTCGGAGGTTTCCGGC
>DYRK01000505.1 GCA_020718785.1 Desulfatirhabdium butyrativorans
TCCCCGGCAAGTGCGTTCCCAAGCAGGGGCTTGGGAACGAGAAAAGCCTGGGCGTTTTACGGTCACCACAGCCTGTCAGCATGGGTTTTCGGAAGCCCTGCCTCTAAAATTTTGTTCACCACCGCGGCAATATCATAAGGAACAAACCGGACTTCCACATGATAATTCAGCGTATCCCATATCACATATTTTGCATTGTTGTTGCCGTCTCGCGGCTGTCCCACACTGCCGATATTTATAATATACTGTTTCTCATCATAAAGAAAGGTTATCCCTTTGTGCATCGGGGAACGGGTTATGGTCTGTCCGTCAAAACCGATGATCTCCAGTTCATGTGTATGCCCGATAAAACATATTTTTTCCTTCATCTGTTTGAAGGTCTGCCGGAGTTTTTCTTCCGGAACCTGAAAAAGATAAGTAGTCGGCGAATCCGGGGGAAAGCCGTGAACAAAGCGGTAAGTTTCAGAAACAATACAGTTTTTCATGCTGCATATATAATCAATGGATTCGTTGGACAGCAATGCAATCGTATCCTGCAAGGATTTGCGGGCAGTCGGGTTGAACCATTCAAGATGCGCCCGGTCTGTCACCACCATTTCATGATTGCCCATAACAGAGGGAATCTTCCGTTCACGGATCAGTTGAACCACTTTATCCGGTTCAGGACCGTAACCGATATTGTCGCCCAGGCTGACCACCTCGTCAACATTGGATCTGTCAATATCTGCCAATACCTGAATGAAAGCCTCCAGATTAGCATGAATATCTGAAATAACAGCAATTTTCATCAGTTCGGATCATCCGGTTTACCCTGCGGAACTTATCATATCCAAGCATTGACGGTGTGTTCCGCCGCTGGAAAAAATAAGATAAAGAAAAACCGTATAACAGATAATCGCACCCGCGGCCGCCGTCCGGGAATAAAGACCCAGGGGAGCCAGCAGTATCACCGTAATCCAATGAAACACAATCACGTTTTTTGAGTGCAGGCGGATCGGAAAATCTTCATACCTGCATATCACCGACAATCCGCTGAGATTCCATCCGTATAATGAAGCAAAGGAATGGATTTTCAAAAGTAATCGAGATGTATCCGGCGTATAGTATGCGGGAAAAAATTCCAGTATGATATAAAAAATGCCGGTGACAGCCGTGAGCAAAAGAAATATCATCCCTGAAATCAGGAAGCTTTTCTGCTGCATCCGCAATGCCGAGGTGTCAAACAGATAAAAAATCATGATCACGGTCATAAAAAGCACAGTGGTAATCACTAATTGAAGCCCAAGCTTTTCAAACAGGATGAACATAAAAAAGGTGATGACTCCGAGATTTATCACCCAGAAGCCTATATTTTTCAATACCAGTGTGACCTGTTTCAGATCATCTTTCATAAATGAAAACATGACAGACATGGTAATCAGCGACAGCGGAAAAGAAAATCCGAGAAAAAAGGTATCAAGTTTCAGTTTTTTAAACGACAGGATTTTCAGATATTCGTTGTTCAGAATAACCAGACAGGAAATCACCAGCCCGATGGAAAGGCAGAGCAGCGATGCCTGATGAAATTTTTCGGAAACCGCCGCGGATGTCCTGAAAAAATTTATCGGAAAAACAGTAAATTTTCTGATTCTCACTGTCTCTGTGATTCCCGCAAGGATCAGGGCGATAATCATCGCAGGAATATAAATTTTCAGAAATGCAAAGATTGCGTAAGCTGTTGCCAGTACGCAGAACAGTATCACTTTACCGGACGGTGTTTTCCGCTTTTCCGTGAAATAAAGCACAATAGTCCCGCCGCTGCACAGATTGAACAGAAAAATATGCAGGCGTTCAAAATTATAGGTTTTCCCATCCGGAACAAAAATATGCAGAAATCCGAAGAACAGCGCAAACGACATCAATGTCATCAGAACAGCTTTGAATTTGGAATTCATCTTTTTATTTCAACATATTATATTGTTGTTTCTTTTCATATTCCCAGAAAATGTAGGGTGGGCATGGTAATGCCCACCAATAATTGTTCTAAGTTGGTGGGCATTACCATGCCCACCCTACTACTGCGTGTGTTTTTGTTTTCTATTCTCACGGCTTTTCATCGCCGATTCCGTTATCTCGTCTATCAGTTCGGGTTCATCTGAAAATAAGCCCAGCAACCTGTCTTCTTCTTCATCAGGTCGCTTGCATCCGCCAGAAGTATCCGAAACTGATTTTCCCAAATCAAGTAACATGAATTTCACTCTGTGAGTCCTCAGTTTCTTCATATTATCGGGCAATAAAATAATACCGTCTTCACCGATTACTGTCTCAAAATTGTAAGTTTCCATGATTTCCTCCTTTATCGGGAAGTTCCATAAATCGGTTCCCGCGGATATCGGAATCATATCCCCAGCAGATGAGACAGAGTTCCCCTCAGATCGGGATTCCGGAATTTATAGCCTGTTTCCATAAGTTTTACGGGCTTGACTCTCGTGCTGGACAATGGCACTTCCCTGCCCATTTCCCCGAACACTAATTTCAGAGCCGCGGCAGGAACTGAAAGCTTTGCAGGCATTGAAAGAACGCCCGCCAAGGTTTCCGTGAATTCAAGATTGGTGACCGGATTCGGCGAAACCACGTTGACCGGGCCCTCGATGCTGTCTTTATATATGACATGATAAATCGCTCCGATCACGTCATCGCTCCCGATCCAGCTCATAAATTGCTGTCCTGTGCCTATCTTTCCGCCAAGTCCTGCCCGAAACAGCGGCAGAACTTTTGCCAAAGCGCCGCCCGCTGGTGTCAGTGCCACCCCGATACGCAGAAAAACCACCCGGATACCGCTTTCAATCGCGGGAGCCGCGGCTTTTTCCCAATCATAGCAGACTTGGGAAATAAAATCATTGCCGGGGCCGTCTTTTTCTGTAAGCTCCCATTGATTGCGGTTTCCGTAATATCCGACAGCCGAAGCGCAGACCAGAACACGGGGTTTCGGGTTAAGACGAGCCGCAGTTTCGGCGATAAGTGCTGTGCCTTTTGTCCGACTTTCGATGATACATTTTTTTTTCTGCGGAGTCCAACGTCCCTGACCGATATTTTCCCCGGCAAGATGAATAATTGTATCAATGCCGGTCAGGTCATCCGGATTCAGGCAGCCCGCGTCCGGATTCCAGAAAACTTCCGACTTGGCAGTATTCGGCGGTCTTCGGACCAGAGGAATCACCCGATGCCCTCCGGTGGTCAGAAAGGGAATCAGCGCTGAAGCGATCACTCCGCTCGCGCCTGAAATCAGGATATTCAGCGGTGTTTTATCCGGTCTTGCCTGATGATCGGCAATATCAGCAGCCGTGACAGCATGGCGGTACTTAAATATCCGTTCCAGTTTGTTTCGGACCATCCTTCCCGCGAAAAAATCCCCGAAAGGATGAAAACGGAGCGCATATTCAACACGGTCTTCAAGAAAGCACGCATCATTTCCGTCCGGCTCAAATATATGGGTATGTACCCATGACGCCATAGGTCCTTTGACCTGCCTGTCTCTGAAAAGCCGGTTTTCTTCATAGTCCGTATGTTCTGCAATCCATCTGAACGGAACAGGTCCGGCTTTCATTTTCAGAACCGTCCGGCTTCCCTGCTGAATATCGCCGGTTCTTTCAATCACCTGAAGCGGATCCCAGGGCGGCGACAGCCTTTCCAGCGCGCCGGGCCGGGAATGCCATGCGAACACGGTTTCAACCGGAGCCTTTATCCTTGACCGCTTTATAAAGATTTCTTTTTTCATAGAAATTATACTGTCCACCGGCATAATCTGAGCTTCCGGACGTTGCCGTAAAACGGTTTTGCAAACTGTTTCTCCGCATCTGAGCTTCCGGACGCTGCCGTAAAACGGTTTTGCAGACCGTTTCTCCGCAAAAACGATTTGCAGAATCGTTTTACAAAAGCTCAGATTATGACGGTGTTAAGAATAGGATTTACGAAGTAACAGTCATTATTGCAATCGCTAATAAAGACGCGCTTCTCTCCGCATCTGCATATTCCGATAATCAGCGGATTGGGAAATGCTTGGGATTTGTCAATCCCAAGCGAGCATTTCGGGAAAATTTTCGATCTGCTGATAATCTTTGAACTTAACAAGTTTCCTGAATATATTCAACTGAAATCTTCTGAGACTTTCTGAAGTCTGATTTCACATAAGGCATATTGCGCTTCCGATGCCCGGCAGGAACTTATTTTGCCCGGGACATTTATAAGAGCTTGAAAATCGGATAACAGTTTGCTATACAGAGTATTCAGTAGGGGTTCGCCGGCGGCAAACCTTTGCAAAAGCGGCGAACCCCCTGCAAAAGATTTAAAATCCGGTCATATTTCTGTGCCGGCATTTTTTTGAAA